>JAPLPI010000343.1 GCA_026400305.1 Alphaproteobacteria bacterium
CTGACGGGATCGACGTCCACTGCGACGCGCACAGCGGCGGGGGTTTTGACGCTGGCGAGCCAGGCCTTCAGGAACGCCTGAACATCCACGCCGCGTCCCGCCTGTAGCAACAGGCGTTCGCGCGTCTGGCCACGCAGCAGGGCATAGAAGGCTGGAGTCGGGCCCCACACTTTCACATCGCTCGCGTTGGGTGCGGCTTTGCCAAGCTGGCGGGCAATGTCGCGCACGGCGTCGCCGTCATAGCCGCTGATCACCAGCGCGGCGAGGCGGCCAAAGGGCGGTGAAGCGCTGGCTTCGCGGAAGCTGCGTTCCTGTTCGTAAAATCCGTCGCGGTCGCCGCGCGCTAAGGCCTGCATCACGGCGTCTTCCGGGTTGCGAGTCTGCAGCAAAACAAGCCCTGGCTTCTCCGCGCGGCCGGCGCGGCCTGACACTTGATGCAATAACTGGAACGTGCGCTCGCGGGCGCGTAGGTCGCCGTCGCTGCCGCCTAGATCGGCATCCACCACGCCGACCAAGGTCAATTGCGGGAAGTGATGGCCCTTGGCCACGATCTGGGTGCCGATCAGCACATCGATCTCGCCGCGCGCGAACAGGCGCAACGGGCCCTGCATCTCGCCGGGGCCGGTGTGCATCAAGGTGTCGGACGAGGCGATGGCATAGCGCGCACCGGGAAAGAAAGCCGCGAATTCTTCGGCCACCCGTTCCACGCCGGGACCACAGGCAATCAAAGTGCCGGGCTCGTGGCATTGCGGGCAGGCCGCCGGTATCGGCAGTTCATAGCCGCACTGGTGACAGGCCATACGGCGCTTGTATTTGTGCTCCACCAGCCAAGCCGAGCAATGCGGGCAGGTGAATTTGTGGCCGCAGGCTTCGCACAGGGTCAGCGGCGCATAGCCTCGGCGGTTGAGGAACAGCATCGCCTGTTCGCCGGCGGCTAGGGTCTTTTCCAAAGCGGCGCGCAGCGGCGGCGACAGCCATTGGGCTTTCACTTCTACGTCGGGCACGTCGCGCTCATGGCGCAGATCGATCAGCCGTACCTCCGGCATTTTCGCCACGCCATGGCGTGACACAAGTTTCAGATGCGTGTAGCGACCGCTCTGCGCATTGACGTAGCTTTCCAGCGATGGCGTGGCGCTGGCCAGCACCACCGGGCAACCCTCGATCCGCGCCCGCACCACCGCCATGTCGCGGGCGTGATAGATGGCGCCCTCTTGTTGCTTGAAAGCCTGTTCGTGCTCTTCGTCCACGATGACCAGGCCCAGTTCCGGGTAGGGCAGGAACAAAGACGAGCGCGCGCCCACCACCACCCGCGCCTCGCCATTCATCACCGCGCGATAGGTGCGGCGGCGTTCCTTCTGCGACAGGTCGCTGTGCCATTCGGCAGGGTGCACGCCAAAGCGCGCCGCGAAGCGGTCCAGGAATTGCAGCGTCAGCGCGATTTCCGGCAGCAGGATCAGTACCTGCCGCTCCTGCTTCAAGGCTTCCGCCACGGCTTCGAAATAGACTTCGGTCTTGCCCGAACCGGTGACGCCGTCCAGCAGATGGGCGGAAAAGGTCTTGGCCGCGACGGCATCCGTCATCACCCTGGCCGCTTCCGCCTGATCGCCGTTCAAACGCGGTGCGCCAAAGGATGCGTCCGGCTGTTTGAACGGCGCGAATTCCGGCAGCTGGGTGGGTATCAGTGCTCCGGCCTGCACTAGCCCGCGCACCACAGCCGCCGAAACATTCGCGTCTTCCGCAAGTCCCGAAATGCTGCGCGCCAAGCCATCGCCGGCCGCTTCCAAGGTGCGCGTCCTCGTCGCCGACATGCGCGGCGGCGTCACGCTGCCACGGACATAGGCGGTGCGATGGGCTTCGGGCTCGAACGCGCCGCGGCTGCGCAGCGCCATGGCCAGGATCGCGCCCGGCGGATTGAGCGTGTAATGTGCTACCCAATCAATGAAGTCGCACAGTTTGCCGGGCAGGGCGGGCGCGCCTTCCAGCGGCTCTGCCACCTTCAGCCGGTTGTCGCCGACGGTGCCTTCGGCCGTGCCCCACACCACACCCAGCAGTTCGCGGTTCCCCAGAGGTGCGGCAACGATGGCGCCCCGTGCCGTGCTGGAACCGGGCGGCAGCTTGTAGTCATAGGCGCCGGCCAGTGGCAGCGGCAGCAACACGCCGACAACCGGTTTTTGCTGCATTTCCGGCGGCGGTGTGGGGTTTAAGCGGGGTCTCATCTTGGGCTACACTTCGCCTCGCCAAA
>JAPLPI010000023.1 GCA_026400305.1 Alphaproteobacteria bacterium
CACCCTGGGCCAGCTGGCGCTCGACATGGTCGCAATAGGTGGCGATGGCCGCATCCAGGTCGGTGGGTGCGCCGCCAAAGAAACGGGCATCCACGTCCGTCAGCAGGATCGGATTCTGATAGGCAGCACGGCCCAGCATCACGCCGTCGACATGCTTCAGATGTTCTTCGGATTGCTCCAACGTTTCGATGCCGCCATTGATCAGGATGGTGAGGTTCGGCCGCTCGCGTTTCACGCGATAGACCAGCTCGTAATCCAGCGGCGGCACGTCGCGGTTTTCCTTGGGCGACAACCCTTCCAGCCAGGCCTTGCGGGCATGCACAGCGAACACGCTTGCGCCGGCTGCCGCACAACTGTCGATCAGCGCGCGCAACGCGTGTTCGGGATCCTGGTCGTCCACCCCGATGCGGCACTTGACCGTGATGGGCAGATTCACGGCCGCGCGCATCGCCGCCACGCAGTCCGCGACCAGCTGCGGCTCCCGCATCAGGCAGGCGCCAAAGCGCCCGGACTGCACCCGGTCGGACGGGCAGCCAACATTCAAATTCACTTCGTCATAGCCGAAATCGGCGGCGATCGCGCAGGCCTGCGCCAGCTTGGCCGGATCGGAACCTCCCAGTTGCAGAGCCAAGGGGCGCTCGAACGCCTCGAAGCCCAGCAGCCGCGCGCGGTCGCCATGCAGCAACGCGTCCGCCGTCACCATCTCGGTGTACAGCAGCGCGTTCCTGGTCAAGCAGCGATGCAGCACCCGGCAGGGACTGTCGGTCCAGTCCATCATCGGCGCGACGCTGAACCTGTGGCTTAAACTATTCATGGGATTGAATTAATTGGAGTTGGCGCGGATTCTCAACGAAAATCTGGCCTGTTCCCGTAACGTGTTGCGCCCGCTATAAAATTTTGCGATTGTCGGCATCCTGTTGCATCATCGGGCAAACAAAATTGGGCGCAGCCCGGGCTGCGAGGTGAGAGATACATGGCATTCCTGACACGGCGCGCGATGCTGTCTTCGACGGCGGTGGCGCTGGCGATGCCCGGCATGCCGGCCCAGGCACAAACCAAGGCTGCCACGCCGCCCGATACCGAATGGCGCAATTATGCCGCCGACCTGGCCAACACCCGCTATGCGCCTCTGGACCAGATCAACGCGACCAACTTCGACAAGCTGGAAGTCGCATGGCGCTTTCCGTCGTCCATCCTGGGGTCGCGCCCGGAATATACCTGGGAAGCGACGCCGCTTCTCATCAAGGGCAAGCTTTACACCACCGGCGGAGCGCGCCGCGATGTGGTCTGTGTCGATGCCGCCAATGGCGAGCTGCTGTGGATGTTCCGCAAGGATGAAGGCATGCGCGCCCGCAACGCGCCGCGCCAATATTCGGGACGCGGTCTTGCCTATTGGACCGACGGCGCCGAGGAACGCATCCTCTATGTTACGCCCGGCTATCAGTTGGTGGCGCTGGATGCGAAGACCGGCCTGCCTGTTGCCGGATTCGGCGATGCCGGTGTGGTGGATCTGAAGCTCAACGACGACCAGGTGATCGACTCCCTGGGCGGCGAGATCGGCCTGCATGCCACGCCCACCGTGGCGCGCAATGTGGTGATCGTGGGCGCGGCCCATGCCTCGGGCAGCGTGCCGGGCAACAAGCCGCGCACCAAGGGTTATGTTCGCGGCTTTGACGTGAAGACCGGCAAGCGGCTGTGGATTTTCCACACCATCCCGCTGAAGGGCGAGTTCGGTTACGACACCTGGCTGCGGGCCGGCGAAGCGGAGAAGGCTACCAACACCGGCGACTGGGGCCAGATCTCGGTGGATGAGGATCTGGGCCTGGCCTATCTGGGGATCGAGATTCCGTCGGCCGATGAATCCGGCATTCGCCGCCAGGGCAACGGCCTGTTCAGTAACTGCATCGTCGCGGTGGACCTGGAAACCGGCAAGCGCCGTTGGCACTACCAGCTGGTGCATCACGATATCTGGGACCGCGACGTGCCCTGCGCGGCGATCCTGTGCGACATCCCGCACAACGGAAAGATGGTGAAGGCGCTGGCCCAGCCCAGCAAGCAATGCTTCCTGTATGTGCTGAACCGCGAGACCGGCCAGCCGATCTGGCCTATCATTGAACGCAAAGTGCCCAAAGGCGATGTGCCGGGCGAATGGTATTCGCCGACCCAGCCGATCCCCAGCAAGCCGCCGCCGTACGATGTGCAGAGCGTGGATGCCTCCACCGTCATCGACTTCACGCCCGAATTGCACACCAAGGCGCTGCGGCTGTTGTCGCACTACAAGACCGGACCGGTTTACACCCCGCCGTCCCTGTCCAAGGCCGACGGTTTGTGGGGTACCCTGACCTCGCTCGCCACCCAGGGTGGCACCAATTGGGCCGGGGGTTGCTACGATCCGGAAACCCACACGGTTTTCACCTTTTCGGAAACCACTGTGGCGGTGGACGGGCTGGTCCCCGGCAATCCGCGCTTCACCGATGCCGATTTCGTGCGCGGCACCTTTGCGGCGGCGCCCACCAAGGCTGCCGTGATCCAGGGCGGCGATGAATATCTGGCGCCACCCACCGCAGTCGCCAATGCCGGTGCGGGACCCGCGGCTGGCGCTGCACAGGAATTCCGTCCCGGCGTGCTGACCATCGACGGTCTGCCGCTGATGAAGCCGCCCTATGGCCGCATCACTGCCACCGATCTCACCAAGGGCGATATCGCCTGGCAGATCGCCCATGGCGATACGCCGGACAACATCCGCAATCATCCGGCGCTGAAGGGCCTGAAGATTCCGCGCACCGGACGGCCAGGTCTGATCGGTCCGACCGTCACCAAGTCGCTGGTGATCTGCGGCGAGTCCGGTTTTGCCACCACGCCGAACGGCAAGCGCGGCGCCCTGCTGCGCGCCTATGACAAGACGACGGGCGAGGATCGCGGCGCGGTCTATATGCCGGCGCCGCAGACGGGTTGCCCTATGACCTTCATGCTGGGCGGCAAGCAGCATATCGTGCTGACCATCGGCGGCCCGGGCTTTCCGGCTGAGATGATCGCGTTCCGGTTGCCGGGCTAGTAGCCCAGCTTCAGCATGGAGTTGGTGGCGCCGTTCACGGTGCCCTTGTCCAGCCATTCCAGCGAGGCCTTGAACAGGATCAGGTGGTTCTTCTCCCACATGGCGTTGTGGGAGGAGCAGCCCAGGTCGATGAACACTTTCTGCGGGCTGCCGATATCGGCATAGAAATCGCGCACCCGTTCCGGGGCGACCTGCTTGTCGTTGATGCCGCTGACCATCAGGGTCGGTGTGGTCATGGCCTTCACTTTCTCCTGCGTCCAGCCCCAGCTCGTGGATGAGATGGACGCGCGCCGCACCGCCGGTGTCCGTTTGGCGCCCACCGGATCGGATTTCAGCATTTCTGACCAGACCGAGGCGGCGGCGGACGGATCGACCTGGCCTGGGCAAGGCGCCTGGCGTTCCCAGTTGGCGGTCAATTCGTCATGGCTCTGTGTGCTGTAGGTGGGACCGGGGACCGGCAGCACCGCGGGCGCTTGCGCCTTGACGGTGCGGCCATAGGCCGGCGCCAGCAGGATCAGCTTGTTGACCTGGTCCGGATGATTGGCGGTCCAGCCGCCGGCGCGTGGGCCGCCTTGCGACCAGGCGATCAGGTTCAGCTTGTCCACATGGCGCAGCTTCTTGATGTAGGCGACCGCGGCGGAAATATCATTCCAGTCGGAGTCGATATTGGTCAGGGCGCCGGGATAGCTGGTCATGCAATTGATCCCGAAGCCGGTCTGCGGCCCCGGCGCCGGCTTGCACGCTTCCGCCATGGGCGCGGGCCGCGCCGAACGGCCATAGCCGGTCATGTCCAAGCTGAACACGTCATAGCCGGCGGCGGCCAGGTACCCCATCCAGCTGTAATCCTGGTAAGGCACGTCGAAGCTGACTTCGGCCGGGGTGCCGGCGCCGTGCACGAACAGCACCACCTTGTCGTCGGCGCCGCTTTTCAGAACGCCGGGCAGGGCGCGCTCACGGACATACAGGCTGGATTTCCTGCCGGCGATCACCGGCACGGTCGAGGTCACCGTGACGGTGTGGTCGCGCGTGCTTGTGTCTTGTGCAGCAGCTGGCGCGGCCAGCAGGACGGAAACGGTGAGGATCGTCTTCAGGCGCATCACAATTTCCCCAGTTATTTCGGGAAAGTATGACGCGTCCTGCTGGGGACAGGCAACCGCTGAGCCCCCGCTGGCTTGTGCCAGCGAGGGTGAGGGTGGCGGCCAAGCCACCCGAACGCCAAGCGCCGTCAGGCGCGCCGGCCGAGCCCGGACGGGCTATTTATGGTGCTGCAGCTTGGTATTCACCAGCTGGAAGAACACCGGCACGAAGAAGATAGCCAGCACGGTGGCGGTGATCATGCCGCCCACCACGCCGGTGCCGATGGCGTTCTGGGAACCCGCGCCCGCGCCATTCGCCATCGCCAGCGGCATGACGCCGGCGATGAAGGCGATGGACGTCATCAGAATGGGGCGCAGGCGAAGCCTTGCTGCTTCCATCGCGGCGTCGAAGGCGCTGGCGCCTTTCTTCTCCGCATCCACCGCGAACTCCACGATCAGAATGGCGTTCTTGGCAGACAGGCCGATGGTGGTCAAAAGGCCGACCTGGAAATAGATGTCGTTGAACAGCCCGCGCGCCCAGGTCAGGCCCAGTGCGCCCACCACGCCCAGCGGGATCACCAGCATCACCGAC
>JAPLPI010000383.1 GCA_026400305.1 Alphaproteobacteria bacterium
CGGTGACCTTCAGCCTGGACGGTAAGCAGTATATCGCCGTGGCGTCCGGCCTTGGTGGCGGTAGCCCACAGCAGAAGCCGACCATGCTGCTGAACGAGGTGCACCGCCCGTCGACCGGCCACCAGCTTTATGTTTTCGGCTTACCGGATTAGCGATTACTTCGCAGGCATGAACATGTGCACGCTGATGATGATGAACTCGCCGTTCACATCCTGAAACTGGTGCGCGGTATCCGGCGGTACCAGCAGGATGTCGCCCGCTGCCAGCTTGCGCGGCGTGGCGCCCTCGATGCCCGTGCCGGAATCGGTGGTTGCGCCGGGACGCATGGGCGTGCTGCCGATCAGCTTGCCGCCTGACATAAAGGTAGCGTTGCCCTGAAGCACGTGCACAAGCTCCGCCTCACCGTGATGCACGGTGGGCGGCGTCAGGCCGGTACGGTATTCCAGCAATACGCGATAGGGCCCGTAGGTCGCGACCGGTTGGGTGGAGTTGATAGTGGGTGATTTCCATAGGGGCGGGGGTTGATGGCGATGCGGGTGGACATGCCGTTGCCGGTCCAGCTGGCGCGGTGCCAGCGGCCCTGCGGAGCATAGACCACGTCACCGACATTGGCGGTGTAAACCGTCATACCTTCCATCTTGTAGTCGACCGTGCCCTCGGCGATGACCCAGAACTCGTTATAGTCGATATGGAAATGGCCCTTGTTGCTATCCGGCGGCGTCGGCACGCCATGTCCGCGGATCACGTTGGCGAAGTTGGTGGTGTCCGCGACAAACGGATGGTCGCCCGGCGTGGTTGGCCGCTTCACAAAATCGCCCCAGAAATCCAGCGCCGGCTTGTTCACATCGTCATACTTGTCCGGCGGGGTGCGATAGCTGGCCAGAACATAAGTCTTGCCCTTGGCGGTAGGTGCCGGGCCCTTATCCCCCTGGGTCATCGGGTACAGAGGCGTGCGGTTCGAGCGGATCACTTCCAGCCTCACGCTGGGCTCATCGCCCACTGTCTCCATCCAGTAGATGTTGCGATAGGGTACCTGCACCAGCCAGCCCTTGGAGGCCAGTATCGGCTGCTGGCCATCGATATGGAAGCGGACCTGGCCGGAGGCGATGTACCAGAAGATGCGGTCGTCACCCCAGAGCTGGGGTTTGGTCTTGGCACCCGGCGCCAGGGAGATGTAGTCGGCGGCATAGTCCTGGTCGCGCACGATGGGCTGGTCCCAGTTGGCCTTGCCCTTGTGGGCGGCCATGATCTCGGACAGGCGCCAGATTGGCTTGTTGGGCGCCTTCCATTCGGTCAGGGGAACCGGCTTGGGCGACCAGCTGTACCAGATCTTCGGCGCGTCCTGCGCTATGGCCGGAACCAGCGCCAGGAGGAGGGCACCCGCCCCCAGCAAAACCTTGCGAAATTTTATCAAGATAACTCCCAAAAACCATATTTCTTTTGCAAACAATGTCCCGGAACCGTCCGCAAGACAACCGTGTCCCGAAAGACAGACCGGTGTAGTATTCGGGTGGCAACTTCCAATTCGGAGTCGCGTCATGAAGCTTCAAACCCTGTTTTGGGCGGCCCTGATGGCCGCCGCCGTT
>JAPLPI010000151.1 GCA_026400305.1 Alphaproteobacteria bacterium
GGCGGGGCGCGGGGCGATCCGGGTGAGAAGCGCGATGCGATAAATGCAGCGCGGGCATCGTCGCTGCGGGCGGCGAAGGCGTGGAAAGCGGGCAAAGCGAGGTGCGGTGCTTCCGGCGCGGCGGCCAAGTGCGCGGCGGCGGCAAAAGCGCAATCCTGAAGTGCTGCTTGGTGCTTATCATTGTCTGAAGGCTTCAGGCCGCCGTCATAATGAATGACCTGCGAGAGCGAGGTCGAGCAGATCACCAGTGCATGGGCGTCGGGCATCCAGCCGGCCGGCAGCATCGCGCGCACCAAAAGCGCGATGATGGCCAGGTGGCGAAGGCCGCGAGAAATCTTCTGCATGACCGGGATTTTGCGCCCGCCCGTGTCCGAGTCAATGCGTCAGAAGGCGCTAGATGGTGATCCCGCCGTCCACGATGAAGTTCTGTCCCGTGGCGTACTGGGAATCGTCGCTGGCCAGCCACAGCACGATGGTGGCGATTTCCTCGGCGGTGCCGATGCGGCCGAGCGGCTGGCGGGCGGTGAAGGCCTTGCGCGCAGCTTCGTAGTCGCCGGTGTCCTTCAGCCGCTGCTGCAGCGAGGGCGAGTCCACTGTACCGGGGCACACCGTGTTGCAGCGAATGCCATTGGCGACGAAGTCGGCGGCCACCGACTTGGTCAAACCGATTACGGCGGCCTTGCTGGCGCCGTACACGCAACGGTTGGGGATGCCCTTGATGGAGCCGGCCACGGAAGCGACGTTGATGATCGAACCGCCGCCGCCTTCCAGCATGCCGGGCAGGAATGCCTTGATCATGCGGGCCATGGCATAGACGTTGATCTGGAACGACTTCTCCCAATGGGAATCGTCATTGTCCAGTATGGTACCGTTCTCGACAAAGCCGGCGCAGTTGAACAGCACATCCAGCCTGCCGGTCTTTTTTGCCAGCGCGGCGATGGCGGCGCTGGCGGTCACGTCCAGCTGCACCTTTTCGCAATCCACGCCGTCCAGACCTTTCAGGTCGCGGTCGGTGGCGATCACCTTGGCGCCTTCGGCCAGGAATAGTTTGGTGGTGGCAAGGCCGATACCCGCCGCGGCACCGGTGATCAGCGCAGTCTTTCCGTCAAGCTTCTTAGACATGTTGTTCTCGTATGTGCCGTTGTTGTGAATGCGCTCGCTTCTGGCGCGGGGGCTATAATGGGCCATAGGCTGGACCAATTCCAGTGCGGCCAGGTAGGGAGCATTGCCGCTATGGCTGTCGGCGAAACGGGAGTTGACACCGGCGGTCGCCCAAACACGATGCGTCTTTTGCGGCGCAGTATAAGAGACTTTGACGAATGGCGCGAACTAGGCTTGGATGCCGCAAAACCGCGGATCGCGCGGATGCTTATTCGGCTGCGCTCAGGGAAATGCCATGATGAAATCCAGAGTCCGTTACCTGCTGATCATGTTGATCTTCGTGGTCAGTGCCGTGGTCTATATTGATCGCAGCAACATCTCTATTGCGGGCACCTATCTCGCCACCGATTACGGCATTTCCAAGGTGCAGCTGGGCTGGGTGTTTTCGGCCTTCCTGCTGGGCTATGCCGCCTTCCAGATTCCGGCCGGCTGGGTGGTCGGCAAGCTGGGTCCCCGCAAGACCCTGACTCTTGGCCTGATCTGGTGGAGCGTGCTCAGCGTCGTCACCGCCCTGGTGCCGCCCAGCATGGGCGGGTCGCTGTGGGTGCTGCTCGCGGTGCGCTTTGTCCTGGGCATGGGCGAGTCGGTCGCCTATCCGTCGTCTAACCAGTTCATTGCCGCCTGGTTTCCCACCCAGGAACGCGGCAAGGCCAATGGCTGGGTGTTCGGCGGCGTCGGCCTGGGTTCGGGCATCGCCCCGCCCTTGGTCGCCGCCATCATCGCTTTCTATGGTTGGCATGAGGTCTTCTATATCTCCGCCGTCATCGGGCTGGTGATTGCCGGTGTCTGGTACTATTTCGCCCGCGACACGCCCGCCGAACATCACGGCGTGACGGCGGAGGAACGCGCGCACATCAAGGCCGGACAGCCGGTTAAGGTGGACGGCGTGATGCCGCCGGTGCCGTGGAAGAAGATCTTCACCAGCGTGGATGTCTGGGGCACAACCCTGGCCTATATCGCCTTCGGCTATGTCGCCTTCATTTTTCACACCTGGTTCTTCATTTACCTGAAGGATGGGCGAGGGCTTGATCTGAAAAGCAGTGCGCTGTTGGGCACTTTGCCATTCATCGCCATGACCAGCTGCTGCCTGCTGGGCGGCGTCATCAGCGACTGGCTGGTCAAGCGCTGGGGCCAGTATGTCGGGCGCAGCCTGTTCGGCGCCTTCACCCTGTTCCTGTCCGCGATCTTCCTGATCATCGGTAGCCATGCCACCGACACCACCGTGGCGGTGCTGGTGCTGGCGGGCGGTGCAGGCGCGCTGTATTTGGGCCAGGCGACCTATTGGGCCGTGGCGGCCGATTTTGGCGGACCTTACACGGGTGTTATCTCCGGCCTGGTGAACATGGGTGGCCAGATTGCTGGCGCGGCTACCGCTTCACTGACGCCGCTGTTCGCGCAGATGTGGGGCTGGGAATATGCCTTCTATATCGCGGCCGGTGTCTGTCTTGTCTGCATCATTCCTTGGTTTTTTGTGAATCCGAACCGCCGCCTGCACGTGGTCGAGGAAGTCACCGCGTGAGGCTGACGCTGGCCGGTGGCTTGATGCTGCTGGCCGGCGCCGCGCTTGCGCAGGACGCGCCGCTGGTAGCTGAGGACTTCGTCGCGCTGTTCACGTCTTACTGCTTGCAGAAGTTTCCCGATGACGGCGCGCTGGCGGCGCAGGCGGTGTCGGACAAGCTGGAGGCGCTGAGCCCGGCTCAGGTCAAGACCATCGAGGGTAAACCGGACGGCATGGGCTGGATGGTGACCCGCGCCGGCGTTCCCTATTTGCTGACCATCGAGCAGTCCTCGCTGCATTCCTGCGTTTTGCGGCGCGCCTCTGACACGGCGCTCGATGGCGCGCCGCTGATCGCGGCGGCCAAAAGCTTTGTCGAAGCCGGCGGCCACAAGCTGATGCCGCCCGTGGCCTTTGCCCGGCCCATGGCAGGCGGATTGGTGAGCAATTCCATCACCCTGCAAGAGTTGGATGAAAAGGATAAGCCCTTACCCCGGGCATATATGTTTTTCGTGGTCAGCCACCCGCCGGCGCTGCGCGCCGACGGTTCCCTGGCAAAGGCCTTTTACGAAATCCGCTTCATGCGGCAGATGTACCGCCAGCAGACTTGAGGTTTAGGCTTACGCTTTGAGTCCGGCTGCCGCGATTCCGGCCAGCGCCGCCACTTCGTCATTGTCCGAGGTGTCGCCGGTGACGCCGACCGCGCCAATGGGCAAGCCATCCGGTCCCTTGACGATGACGCCGCCCGCCACCGGGATCAGCCCGTTCGCCGCCAGGTGACCCAGGGACGCGATGAAGCTAGGGCGCTCTGCCGCCATCTCGCCGATCTTGCGCGAATTGACCCCCAAGGCCAGCGCCCCGGCCGCCTTGCCGCGCGCGATGTCCAGCCGCAGGTACGAGGTGCCGTCCTGGCGCTGGAAGGCGATTACATGGACGCCGGCATCCACCACCACGCACGACAAGGGCTTCATGCCCGCCTCCTTGCCCTTGGCGAAAGTGGCCGAAATGATGGTGTTGGCCTTGTCCAGGCTTATGCGGAAATCGCTCATGGTGGGGCTTCTCTTGGTTTGCGGCCGCAGACTGGCGTAAAAAACGCAACGTTGTAAGCCGCCCCCATGCTATTTGTCGCCGCATGATCAAAGTACGCAAGATCCAGATCGTGTTGGTCGGCGGCGGTGCCGGCGGACTGGCGCTGGTTCCCGGGTCGGGGATGACGGTCTCTAGTATCCGTCACCGCGCTTCTTCCGCCAGCCGGTTCTGGGCGATTGGGCCAGCGTGTTCGATGTGATGAAGCGCAAATCTACTTCGAATAGATACTGACTAGGTCGAAAAGGTAATCGCGCGCCTCATACAGGACCTGGGCGCGGATGCGCTCGTTCAGGCCATGCAGCCGGCTGCCGTCCGGCTCGAAGAACATGCCGGTGAAGCCGTAGGTGGGAATGCCCGCCGGCGTCATGAAAGACGCGTCGGTGGCGCCGATCTCCAGCTGTGGGATGACCGGCACGCCGGGCCAGCGCTTGGCCGCCTCGGCGACCAGCGGCTTCATCAGCGCCGGCGTTAGCGGCGGCGCTGGCGCCGGATCATTGTGCGCCGCCTGGGCGGTGACCGTGATCTGCGGGTCCGCCACCAGTTCCTGCAGCTTGTTGCGCACGGTTTCTGGTGTGGTGCCGGGGAAGATGCGGCAATTGACGTTGGCGCTGACATGCTGGGGCAGGGCGTTGGTGGCATGGCCGCCATTGATCAGGGTGGCGACGCAGGTGGTGCGCATCGCGGCATTGAAGCGCGGATCGGTGGCCAGAACCGCCGCCGCCCAGGCATCCTTGTCGTTCTTGGAGAAAGCCTTCATCGCCGCACCCATCTCGCCGCCAGTCAGCGGCGCCATGCGAGAAAAATATTCCCGCGAGGCATCGGTGGACTGTGTGGGAAAGTCATAGCCGCCGATCTTCAGCAGCCCGGCCGACAAATGATAGATGGCGTTGTCTTTCACCGGGCGCATGGAATGGCCGCCGGGGTTGGCCACGCCCAATGTGTAATTCTGCGACAGCTTTTCGCCTGCATTGATGCCTAGCGCGATGCGCTTTCCGCCATTTTCCGCCATCGTGCCCCAGCCGCCTTCGGTCAGGCCGAACTCGGCATCGATCAGGGCGCGCTGATTGGCTGCCAGCCATTTGGCGCCATTGAAGGCGCCGTTGGTTTCCTCGCCGCAGGTCAGGGCCAGCTTCAGTGGGCGCTTGTGGGCGATGTTCGCCTGCTTGAAGCGGATCATGACGTCCACCCAGATCGCGGCAACCGATTTGTCGTCGGCGGTGCCGCGGCCATAGAAATAGCCGTCTTCCTCCACTAGGGTGAAGGGATCGCGGGTCCAGTCCTCGCGCTTGGCCTCCACCACGTCCAGATGCGCCAGCAACAGGATGGCCTTCGCCTTGGGATCGCTGCCCGGCAGCACGGCGACCAGGCTTCCTTCTTTCGGGTGATCAGGGACGGTGAGAATATGCAGGTCGCTGTCCGGGTAGCCCGCCGTCTTCAGCCGCGCCGCCATCTTCTGCGCCAGCACGGTGCAGTCGCCCACCGACAGCGTGGTATTGGTCTCCACCATCTCCTTGTAGATGTCGCGAAACGCCTGCTGGCCGGGCCTCAAAGGCTGCGCAGCAATAGGTAGGATCAGGCTGGCTGCAAAGGCAGCGGCGACGGCGTTGCGCATGTGAAAATTCCTGCTCTTATTTCTGGCTGGCGTAGATTTTCACGACTTCATACAGGAAGTGACGGCCGTCATAGACCGATTTCACCCGCATCCGCTCGTTCAACCCATGCGCGCCATTGCCGTCCGGATCGCCGAACATGCCCGACACGCCATAGGTGGGAATGCCTGCCGGTGTCAGGAAGGCGCCGTCTGTGGCGCCGGCCGACATGGACGGCACGACCGGAATTCCGGGCCACATCTTGGCCGCCAGATTTTCCACCGGCGCGAACACCTGCGGATTGATGGGCTGCGGTCCCTTGGGCACTTCGCTGCGCTTGTCTACCAATGTCACCTTGATCGCAGAATCGGCGATCACCTCCTGCAAGGTGGCGCGCACCTGCTCCGGCGTGGTGCCGGGGAAGATGCGGCAATTGATGTTGGCGTCGGCGCGCTGGGGCAGGGCGTTGTTGGCATGGCCCGCACTGAGAAGTGTTGCGACACAGGTGGTGTGCAGGATCGCATTGTAGGACGGATCGGATGCCAGCTTGGTCGAAGCCGTCTTGTCGGTTGGGTCTTTGGAAAATGCGGTCATGGCCGCGCCCATCTCGCCGCCCACCTGCGGCGATAGCTTGGCGAAATATTGGCGGGTGATGTCGCTGGCCTTGACGGGGAAGGCATAGGCGCTGACCTTCGTCAGTCCTGCCGACAGCTTGTAAATAGCGTTATCCGGCATTGGGCGCGAGGAATGGCCGCCCGGATTGGTCACTTCCAGCTGGTAGTTCTGGGGAAATTTCTCCGCCGCCTGGATGGTCATCATCAAGGGCCTGCCATCCTTGTTCAGCCGCCCGCCGCCGCCTTCGTTCAGCGCAAATTCCGCATCGATCAGGTCGCGCTCATGGGTGGAGAGGTAACTGGCGCCATTGAAGGCGGTGGAGGTTTCCTCACCGCAGGTCAGCGCCATCTTCACAGTGCGGCGATTTTTGAAGCCTTCCTGCTTCAGCCGCATCATGGTGTCGACCCAGGCCGCGACCTGCGCCTTCATGTCGGCAGTGCCGCGGCCATAGAAGTATCCATTCTCCTCGATCAGGGTGAAGGGATCGCGGGTCCAGTCCTCACGCCGGGCTTCCACCACATCGATATGGCCCAGCAACAGAAGGGCCTTGGCATGCGGATCGCTGCCCGGCAGCCGCGCCACCAACCCGCAACGCGCCTGGCCCGGACCGGTTTGCGCCGTGGCCGGCAAGGTCAGAGATGCGGCCAGCGCCGCACAAAGAAATGACCGCACTCAAAATCCCCCAAGATAAAGTCCGGAAGACAGCCTAGCGGTCAGGACCACTTATGGAAGGAGAAAAATGCTGCGCCACGGAGCAAAGGGACGCCACCAGGCGATTTATTTCAGGCTTTCGCCGAGATAGGTGACTGAAAAAACAGCAAATACTAGAAGCGTGATGATTTTCTACATCGCCTTGAGCTGGGTGGCGGAATAGACTTGGTGGCCGATGCGGTTGGCCGGCACGGCCAGGCAATCTTCAAAGAAGGCGATGCCCCAGCTGATAAGGACCACCTGCCAGCGCGGCGCCGGGGAATTTCAGCTGGCCGTACCAGGCAAACGTAATAAAAGCGTTGGGGGCCAGCAGGAGCAGGATGGGGGCAAGTGCGATTGAGATCAGGGATGTCATGGGTCAGCCGCCGTTGCAGTGGATGGTGTAGCGCAGCGCATTGGAGTGTTTTCCATCGGCATCGATCACATAGCTGCGCATGGTGATGAAATATTTTCTGATGCCGCACTCCCAGCCGCCGGAGGCGATGACGCCGTTCTGAGGCGAGCCCGGCGCGATGTCCACGGCATAGCTTGCGGCCTGGGTGTCCTTGAAATCGCCGTCGGAATTGACCAGTTCGCGGCGGCGCATCGCCACTGGCGCACGCATGATGGTGACGCGGAAATCGGGGATCACGTCCATGGGTGCGCCATTGGGGCCGATGACCGGGCCGGGATCTCGCATCCACTCCAGCAGGGGTGAACCGGCGCCGCTGTTGGCGTCGTCTGCGGTCTGTTCGACATTTGCCAGCTTTAGGATCGGCGTGGCGGGCGGCTGCGCCGGTTTCTTGGACCGTTTGGCGGCATCGGCCGACGCGGCCAGCGCCAGCAGGCCGGCAATGATCAGGATTTTGCGCATCGGGACCTCGTTGACGCTAATCTAGCCCGGGCTTCCCGGCACTGATAGCCTCGAACGAACGGGGGCGGATTTTGATGCCGGTGAGCCAGGAAATTCCGGCGGACAGGGTTTTCGCCAAATGCGCGCGGCGCCTGATCCCGTTCATGGCGCTGCTCTATATCATCGGCTTTATCGACCGCTCCAATGTCGGCTTTGCGGCCCTGACTATGAACCGGGACCTGGGCTTTTCGCCGGGCGTGTTCGGGCTGGGCGCCAGCATGTTTTTTCTGGGCTATCTGACCTTCCAGATTCCCACGGCGCTGCTGCTGGCGCGGGCCGGCGCGCGCCGGGTTATCTTCTGCGTCATGTTGGCGTGGGGATTGGTCTCGGCCTCCAATGCATTCATGCGGGACGCGCATGGATTTTATGCGCTGCGTTTCATGCTGGGTGTCGCCGAAGGCGGCTTCACTCCCAGCATGATCTATTACCTGACCTTGTGGTTTCCGCTGTCGCATCGTGGGCGGTTCACCGCCATCTTCTGCACCGCCATCCCCATTGCCGGCATCATCAGCGGGCCTCTGTCCGGTCTGCTGCTGGGCATGGAAGGGACGCTTGGCCTGCATGGCTGGCAATGGCTGTTCCTGGTACAGGGTTTTCCGGCCGTACTGCTGGCCTTTGTGGTGCTGGCTGTATTGCCCGATGGTCCAGATTGGGCGCGCTGGCTGAGCACGGCGGAGCGGGGCGTGATTGCGGCCCGGCTGGAAAGCGAAAAGGGCAGTCAGGAACGCGCAGTCGGACGAGCCCTTACCGATCCGCGGCTGTTGCTGTTGGCGCTGTCCACCCTGGGTTCGGCCTGCGCGCTGTACGGCATTAATCTGTGGCTGCCCCAGATCGTCCACGGCATGGGCTATTCCACCCGTGCCACCGGCTTTGTTTCCACCATCCCCTATATCGTCAGCATGGTGGCGATGGTGGTGTGGGCGCGGCGCAGCGATGCGCGCGGCGAACGCATCTGGCACACCGCTCTGACCATGTTCCTGGCAGCAAGCGCGCTGGCGGTGGCGGCGGTGTCGTCCAATCATCTGGTGGTGCTGGTGGCGCTGAGCCTGGCCATGGCCGGCGGATTGTCTGGCATCGGCCCGTTTCAAAGCCTGCTGACAAGCTTCGCGCGCGGTCCGGCCTCGGCCAGCGGGCTGGCGCTGGTCAACACCATCGGCACCCTGGGCGGATTTGTTGGGCCCATCATCGTGGGTCTGCTCAAGGGCTGGACCGGCGGCTATGGCGCAGCGATGGCGGCGCTGGGTATCGGCCAGGCGCTGTCGGCGCTGATCGTGCTCGCAGCGGGACGGCTGATTATTGCAATTCCAAAATCGCGTCCTTCGCCATCTTCGTGACCCGCGCCAGGGCGTCGGGCTGATAGAAGGCAATGCGCGCCTGGTACACGTCACGGCCAAAGCTTTCGGGCAGCGGCAGATAGGTGGTGGTGCCGTCCGACAAGTTGAGCACCGCTACGGTGGTATCGGGAAATGCGCGCCGCAGATCCATCTGGAATTTGCTGTAAGACTCGGCCGGTGTGGACACCAGGAATGCCTCGCCGATCCGCCACACGGTGAAGTGGAACGGGCTGTTGGGTCCGTCGCCGATCTGGGCGCGGCGGGCCAGGTTCCGTTCGATCCGCTCAATGGCAAAGCGTTCCGTGGCGGCGGCCAATTGCGTTTCCAGTTCTTCGCGCGAAGGGAAGGGGAGCAGCGGAAACTCGGTACTTACGAAGCGGCCCGACAATTCGGTGCTGATCGCCTCGCGCGGCGACAGGCGCCAGATACCCAGTGGGGTACCGGATTCTTCGACGCCCTGGTACGCCAACTGCTGACCGGGCGGGAACATGCCCGCAATGATGGAGAGCGCGGCATAGCCCAGCTCGCGGCCATTCTGGTCGGCCACCTCTGCCTTGGCTTCATAGCTTCGCCGCGGCGTCAGGTCGCCCGAAGCGCCATGCATAAAGACGCACATGGCACCATCGGTATCGCGCTCCACCACCTCGCGCATGGCGCCGATATAATCGGGCGACAACAGCCTGTTGCCGCCGCCCAGTGAAACCGGGTGACAGGCATAGTTGACGATGGTGGCGCGCACCTTGCCGTCCATGCCCGCGACGCGCCCGATCAACAGCGTATCGTCGGCCTGTGCGACCAGGTTCAAACCGCAGATGTCGCGGCCGGTGGCCGGATCGACGGCATCGCGGTTGAACGCCAACCCACAGCGGCCATAGGCCCAGCTGACAATGCCTTCGGCCAGCGATGCGCGCGCCTGCTCGACCAGGCCGAAGCAGATTTCCGACAGCCCATCGAGATAGGCGGTCAGCTTGTCTCCGCCGGGCCGGCCCGTCATGCGCCGGCTCAGCACCGGCAGGCTGTGGGAATGGGAAGGGTGGAACATCAACTGTTCCGGCTTCAGGTTGAAGTGCTTCAGGATTGCGGCGCGGAGCGCGGCCACGTCCTTGTCATCGGTGCAACAGGAATCCAGCGTAAGGAACACCAGCTCGCTCTTACCGTCGAGGGTCTGGAAATTGAGACAGCTTGCCAGCGCCGGGCGGTGCACGCCTTCCGCCACGTCATGCTTGGCGCTGCCCCAGGTGCGCGAATAGATACCGACCGGCGGTGTGACATCGATACGCGCCGTACCGATACGGCCATGAAATTCCGCATGCTTGAGACGAGGCGCCATGTCATTCCCTCCCTGGAAAATTGGCCGGCGCTTTTGGGCGCCGGCCGATTCCATTTTACTTCTTTACTTCTTCTTGACCGCGACCAGTTCGATCTCGACCAGGGCGCCCGGCGTGGCCAGGCCGACCTGGACG
>JAPLPI010000057.1 GCA_026400305.1 Alphaproteobacteria bacterium
GAGCGCAAGTCCCAGACGCGCACTCGGCTCCAGTCATTGCCGGCACTGACATCCAGCACGGGGGTGGCGTCGTCGATTTCGCCCTTATTTTGCCAGTTAGCTTGGTCGACGATGATCTGGCGGGGACTGACGATATCGGTCACCACCGCGACATGGCCGCGCTTCAGCCGCTTGGAGCCGGTGAATACCATCACGGCTTCCTCGACCGGGTGAGGCATGCGGGCATAAAGATTCTTGGCGCGTTCCCACCAATGCTTGGCATCTCCGAACATCGCCAGGCCCGAACGCATGCGGGCATATTCCACGCAGAACAGCCGGCGCAACGGGGTTTCGACTGACGGGGCGGTGGCGATAGCGGCGGGCAGGCGCGGTGGCGCGGCAGTGTCCACCACCACCGGCAGGGATGGGAATTCGCGCGCCGTGATCTGGGCCTTGGGGACTTCCACGGCGCCATGCTCGGCCCTGGTTTCGGCGACCGGCTGAGTATCAGTGGAATTACTGGCCTGGTTGCCGCCAAAGCCGAAGAAGCTGATAAAATCGCTCGTCACGTCACGGGTGATATCTGAAACGTTGGGGGTGACGTTGGAAACCGGGCGGTCGCCGGCCTGGGCGCAAAGCGGCGCCATGACCAGGGCAACAACGGCAAACTTCAGGAAAAAGCGTTTCACGAGATGCACCCGGCTTTGCGTTTATCGTACGTGTCGATGCTTTCCATCGGCAGCATTGTCGGACACAGCTTGGATCGGATCCCCTCCGCTTCAGCGCACGCCCACCTGACTTAAAGCAAGCGTCCGGCCTGTCACAAAGACGTATCTCGGCCACCCCGGCGTGATATTTCTGCAATACTAACTCATTGAAAATACTATATTTTTTCTATTTGCCGCGCTGCAGTACCATGGCGTGGCAGCACCGCCACAGGATGGGGGCGCGGGGGCTTCAGCCTTGGGCAAGGGGGCGTGATGGAATTGCTGGGCTCATCGGGCCGCACCCTGGTGTCAACCATCGGCTTTATGCTGGCGGTGATCGCGCTGGCGACACTCGCCTATATGGGCACGGGCTGAAGCTTCGCCGAAGCCAGCAACATGTTGCTGCTGACCGTCTACACCGTCGGCTATGGCGAGGTACGTCACATCGCCGCGCCATATCTGCACGGTGTCACCATGGCGCTGATGTTCCTGGGCTGCACCGGTATGTTCCTTTTGACCGGCGCCCTGATCCAGTTTCTCACTATCACTCAGCTGCAGCAGATCTTTGGAGGACGGCGCGTGAAAGCGAAAATCGAAAAGCTTGAGAACCATGTGATCGTGATGCGGCTTCGGCCGCATCGGCGCGATGCTGCCCAAAGAGCTGAAGGCGGGGGCGCGCCTTTCGTGGTGCTGGAAAGTGACGACAAGCGCGCCGCGGCGGTGCGCGAACTGGGCTATCTGTGACTGGTGGGCGATGCCACCAGTGAGAAATCGCTGCTGGAGACCGGCGTCGAGCGGGCGCGCACTCTAGCCAGCGTGCTGCCCAGCGCTGCCGCCAATGTCTTTATCATCCTGTTGGCGCGTGCGCTGAACCACGGTCTCGAAATCATCGCCCAAGGCGAAATGTCCTCCACCGATAGCAAGCTGATCCAGGTCGGCGCCCACAAGGTGGTGCTGCCAACTCATATCGGGTCAGAGGGTATTGCCGAGCTTATCCTGTTTCCCGAAACCGCGCGCATGCTGCGTAGCTCCGACATGTTCAGCGCGCAGGAACGCTCATTACGCGGGCTGGGGCTGGACATGGCGGTGGTGGTGGTGCCGGAAAAAAGCGCCCTGATGGACCTTTCCATTGAACGAATCGAGCGACGGACAGAGGGAAGTTCTTCGTCGTCCAGCTCAATCACCAGGGCGGCGATGGGGTGGTGATCGTCAGCCGCAGCGGACAGGCGCGCGAGCCATGTTCGAAGCCCCGGCCGAGAAGGTCTGAGCGGGTCGATCTACGTTTTAAATATACAAATAAAAAGGCCCGGCGCAGAACGCCGGGCCTTTTGCATTTTTCGGCGAATTACTTGGACGTAGTGACAATCGCCAGCGACTTTTCGACATGCTGATCGGGCGACAGGCCGTCGGTCTTGGACGACAGGCTGGCCAGGATCTTGCCGTCCTTGCCGATCACATAGGTCACGCGCTCGATAAATGCGTGGTCGATCTCGATCTGGTTGACGTCCTTTGCGCCGGCCCGCGGCGGGGTGACGTTCAGGGCATAGGACTGGGCGATCTTGGTATCGGCGTCGGACGCGATGGGGAACTTGCCGGCGCAGAATTTCGGGTCCGCCGAGAATTGATGAAGGCGGGTCAGGTCATCGGCCGACACGCCAATGATGGTGGCGCCGGCCGAGGCGAACTTTTCCGACTGTTCGGCGAAGGTGTGGGCTTCCAGGTCACAGCCGCCGGTGTAGGCGCTGGGGTAGAAATAGACGACCACGGGCCCCTTCTTGAGGGCGTCCTTCAAATGGAAGTTGAAGGGCTTGCCGCTCAGGCTGCCGGAGGCGGAGAAATCAGGAGCTGTGTCGCCGACCTTCAGGGCAGCAAAGGCGGGTGAGGCCATGGCGATGGTCAGGGCCGTGCTCAAAATCAGCTTTTTCATGGGATCCTCGGTTGGGAAATGGCAGAAGCAGCCTAGCACGGGGTGGGGCGGCGGCGTTAGGGTGCCCGACCGATTCACCGTGTAAAAAGCGAGACAAGCACCATGGCCAAAGGCGAACAGCGCAGCAACCGCGAAAAGAAGAAGCCCAAGGCCGATGCCAAGGGCAAGACCAAGGCGGCGCCAATCCCATTTTCCCAGCCCGCGTTGAGCGCCCAGCGGGGCAAAAAGAAGTTCTGACCATGACGGTCCTGGCCCTGGAGCATGTAACCATCCGCTGTGCCAAGCGCCAGCGCACCCGAGATTTCTATGTCGAGCTTCTGGGCCTGACCGAAGGCGCGCGCCCGGATTTCCCTTTCCGCGGCCACTGGCTTTATTTGGGCGGAATACCGGTGATCCATTTGGTCGAGGCGGCCGACAAGGGCAGCGCATGGGGCGGCGAGCCCGGCTCTGCCGGTATGGATACAGGCCCCTTCGACCATGTTGCCTTTCAGGGCGATGATTTCGAGGTGATGCGTGCGCGTTTGACCGACGCTGGCATGAGTTTCCGCGAGCGGGTGGTGCCGGGCGGAAAGCTGAAACAGCTTTTAGTGCCTGATCCCGAAGGAGTTCTGGTCGAGATCAATTTTCGCTAGCGCTTCAGGCCCGCAACGGCCTTCAACGTCTTGCTGACATGGCCTTCGGGGTCCAGGTCGCTATAGGCGAAGGCGATCCTGCCGTCCTGGCTCACCACATAAGAGGTGCGAGCCGCATAGGAGAACAGCATGCTGATGGTGGCGTCATAGCTTTTCATGATGTGGCGGTCGTGATCGGCGGCGACTGGAAACTTGCTCTGGCATTCGCTGACCGAAAATTTGTTCAGCGTAGCAATGTCGTCATGGCTGACCCCGATCACGCTGGCGCCCAGCGCCTGGTACTGCGGCATGGCGGTGGCGAAGTCATGCGCCTCGACGGTGCAGCCCTTGGTGAAGGCGGCGGGATAGAAATAGACCACCACCGGGCCTTTCTTCAGCGCGTCGGTGAGATGGAAGGTGAACACCTTGCCTCCCAGGGTGGCGGGGGCCGTGAAATCTGGCGCCTTGTCCCCGACCTTGAGGGTGGCAGAGGCAGGCGTGGCGGACAGCAGCAGCGCGGCGCAGAAAACAAGTTTTTTCATCTCAATTTTTCTCTTCGGGGGCGCGCCGCCGGATGTCGGCATAGGGCATGCCGTCTTTGTGAGTATACATGGCGGGTGCCCCGACCTTGAATGCCATGTCGATGTCGGGATGCTCACCGCCATCCTCGCCACGAGGGTGACGATCTCCAGCAGCAAGGCCTCGGCAGACCCACGGTTCTGCAAATGATGGCCGTCCTTGTCCCCCGCATTGAAGCCGGTGCAGTCGCCCGGTTTCAGGATCTCCTCGCCGGCATCGGTGACATGCACCATTTCGCCCTGCAGCACATAGACGAACTCGTCTTGCCCAGTGTGCCAGTGACGCTGGCTGGACCAGATGCCAGGAGGGGGCCGCAGCAGGTTGACGCCGAATTGGGTCAGCCCGGCCGCATCGTCCAACTTGCGGCGCTGCCGCGCCCGGCAGGGCTGGTCATAGGGTGGTGGATAGAGGGTGCCGGTGACAATGGGCAGGGTCTGGCGCTCCCTCAAAACAAAACAGCCCGCACAGCTTAATGCGGGCCGTTGTCTGGAAGCTATGCCGGTATTGCCATGCAGCTAGTCCTTGGCGCGTTCCACATAGGCGCCGTCCGCGGTCATGACCACCACGCGGGTGCCGGTGGTGATGTGGGTGGGCACCATGGTCTTTACGCCGTTGGACAGCATCGCCGGCTTGAACGAGCCGGACGCAGTCTGGCCCTTGACCACTGGTTCGGTGTCCACGATTTCGAAGGTGGCGCGCTGGGGGATTTCGATGGAGATGGCGTTGCCTTCGAAAAGCTGCAGCTGCACGTCCATGTTTTCGGTCAGGTAGGGCGCGGCATCGCCCACCACATCGGCGCCGACATGCAGCTGGTCGAACGTCCTGGGCTGCATGAACACATACTGTTCGCCGTCCTGGTACAGATACTGGAAGTCTTCATGCTCGACGAAGGCCTTCTCGATGCTGTCGGTGGTGCGCAGCCGTTCGACGGTCTTCACTCCGTCGCTGATTCGGCGCATTTCCAGGTGGGTGACGGGCGTGCCCTTGCCGGGATGGATGTTCTCGGCCGTGATGACAAGATAAAGCTTGCCATTCTTTTCGATGACATTGCCTTTGCGCACAGAGCTGGCGATAACCGAAACCACGAAATCCTCCATAAATCGGCGTATTTGTCGGGGGCTATAGCAGTGGGGCTATAAGAGGTCAAAATGCCCTGGTGGAACGCCCAGAACCATGCCGACCGGCGGCCCCTGCTGCTCCAGAGGGGGCGGCTCAAGTCCGCCATCCGAGCTCATTTCGAGGCCGCCGGCTTCACCGAGGTGGAGTGCGGTGCGCTGGTGGGTTCCCCTGGCAACGAGACCCATCTGCATGCTTTCGAGACCCGCTTGACCGGGCCGGATGCGGCCAGTACGCCGCTGTATCTTCACACCTCGCCGGAGTTCGCTGCCAAGAAGCTGTTGGCGGCGGGAGAGGAGAAGATTTTCGATTTCGCCCGTGTGTTCCGCAACCGCGAGCGCGGGCGCCTGCATGCGCCGGAATTCACCATGCTGGAATGGTACCGGGCGCGGGAGGATTATCAGGCGGTGATCGCCGACAGCCTGGCGTTGTTGTGGCTGGCTGCCGATGTCGTGGGTGCGGAAGTGCTTCGCCATCGCGAGGTGGCATGCGACCCGCGCGCGCAAGCGGACCGGCTGACAGTGGCCGAGGCTTTCACCCATCTGGCCGGTATCGATCTGCTGGCGACCTTGTCAGCGGACGGCGCGGGCGATGCCAATGCCTTGCGCTCCAGAGCCCGGCGCGGCGGCATCGCTGTTTCGGATGATGACGACTGGTCCGACATGTTCGCCAAGATTTTGACCCTGCGGGTGGAACCCAGACTGGGCCTGGAGCGGCCCTGCATCCTGTACGAATATCCGGTGTGCGAAGCGGCGCTGGCGCAGATCAGCGCGCATGATCCCCGCATCGCCGAACGTTTCGAGCTGTATGCTTGCGGGGTGGAACTGGCAAACGGCTTTGGCGAACTGACAGATCCCGCCCAGCAGCGCGCCCGTTTTGAGATCGAAATGGCCAAGAAAGAACGCGTCTATGACGTGCGCTATCCGCTGGACGAGGAATTTCTGGCTGCGCTGTCGCACATGCCGCCAGCCAGCGGCGTGGCGCTAGGCTTTGACCGGCTGGTCATGTTGGCGACCGGGGCGCCCAACATTGACGTTGTTTTATGGACGCCGTTGCCCTGACTTTATGCGCGTGACGCGGCCCACACTGGTATCGCCGGAATAAAGATTGCCCCGCTTGTCCCAGGCCATGTAGGTGGCCTCGATGAACTGGCCGGTGCCGATGCCCGAGCCGCGCCCGACTGCGCCTAGGACATGGCCATCGCGGTCCAGCTTCAACAGCTGGCCATCGCGGCCGGTGGAAATCCAGGGATCGCCACGGGGATCGAAAGCGATGGCGCAAACTAGGTTGGGCATGGGAAGCGTCTTCTTAAATGTTCCGTCGCGGCTGTAGATCACCAGCCGATATTCCTCGCGGTCGCCAATCCACACATCGCCATTGCGCGGATCCACCGCGATGCCGTGCGCCATGCTGAATTTTCCCGGCCCGATCTGGTTGCCGTACCATTGGCGAAGGAACTTGCCGTTTTTGTCCAGATGGAGGATGCGCGCCGAGCCGACCCGGTTGTCTGGCGCCAGATCCACGTCATTGGGGCTTTCATTGCCATGGCCCTGGGCGATGTAGATGTCGCCGCTCGTGCCGAAGGCGACGTCCAGGGGCTGCCACAACACATGCCGGTCGCCGTTCCAGTCGCCGCGTTTGCCGCGCACTCCGATGGTCTGCAGCAAATCCCCTTCCGGGCCGATCTTCAGAACGATGCCGCCATTGGCGTCGCTGATCCAGATATTTCCGGACGCGTCCGCCTTGATGCCATGGCCTTTCTCCAGCCGGCCAATCACCGCGTCGGGCACGGTGCGAACAAGCCGGAAGGCGCTGTCGAATTCGAACAGTTGCGGCTGCCCCGCGGCCGCGCGCTGCAACACCCAGATGTTGCCGCGCGGGTCGATGGCGACCCCGGTGGCGCCGCCGCCGCCCATCGGCAGGTCGATGGGATAGTTATAGCTTGTGCCCATGGTCTGGTCCCACAGCACCCGCCGCAACTGCTCGCGCGTCGGGCCCAGGCGGTTGTCGCACGCGGGCGAATGGCTGCAGGCCGGTACACTGGAAGCGGGCAGGGCCGCCAGGTCCACAAGACAGCGTTTGGAAAGTCGCGCCTTATGTTCGGTCAGGCAGGCGCGTGCCGCATACAGGCCCGAGCGGCCGTTGCAAATTTTACCGATGTCGTCCGAGCAGGCCGCCAGCACGCTGGCGGCAGAATAGCCCGGCGTCAGCACCTTGCCGCCATGGGCCACCGGCGCGCGTCCGCCGGTGTCGGGATAGGTGTCCGCCAGCCGCCAGACGGGCGAAGGCGCGGCCGCTAAAGGGGCGGCCAGGATGCAGAAGGCGGCGATTATCAGGCTGCGCATATGCCTCTCCCGAGCTTTTTAGCCAGCATGCCCGGCTGCCCTTATCCGGCGCAACCCGCGCATGTCCGCCTTGCGGGAAAAAGGCTGTTCAGGGGGATGATAATCGCTAGGCTCCGGTCCGTCATGACCGATGCGGACACCAGCAAAATCCATAGCACCAGCTTCATCGTGCTGCTGGGCATCGGCATGAGCCATATGCTCAACGACATGATGCAGGCGGTGCTGCCGGCCATCTATCCCACCTTGCAGCAGCAATTTCATCTGTCCTTCACCCAGATCGGGCTGATCACCCTGGCGTCGCAAGGCACCGGCTCGCTGCTGCAGCCTGCGGTAGGTTATGTGTCCGACATCAAGCCCTGGCCTTATTCCCTGGCCGCGGGCATGGTCGCCACCCTGTTCGGGCTGGCGCTGCTGTCCATCGCCGGCAGCTATCCGGTAGTGCTGGTGGCCGCAATGCTGGTGGGCGTGGGCTCATCGGTGTTCCACCCCGAATCCAGTCGGGTGGCGCGCATGGCATCGGGCGGGCGTTATGGATTGGCGCAATCTCTGTTCCAGGTGGGCGGCAATGTCGGCTCGGCCCTGGGGCCCTTGTCCGCGGCATTCCTGGTTGCAACCTATGGCCAGCGCTCCATCGCTTGGTATGCCGGTGTGGCGATGCTGGCGATCATCATCTTGTTCAATGTCGGCACTTGGTACAAGCATCACGGACTGACACGCATAAAGCATCACCATGGCGAGCGCCATTCCAACCTGTCGAAGAACAGGATCGTTTGGTCGCTGATCGTGCTGCTGGCGATGGTGTTTTCCAAGTTCGTCTATCTAACCAGCATCGGCAGCTATTACACCTTCTACCTGATCCAAAATTTCGGCCTGTCGGTGCAGGCTGCGCAGATTCACTTGTTCTTCTTCCTAGGCTCGGTGGCAGTGGGCACCTTGCTGGGTGGGCCGCTGGGCGACAAGATCGGGCGCAAATACGTCATCTGGTTTTCCATCCTGGGCGCGCTGCCCTTCACCCTGATGCTGCCCTGCGCAAACCTGTTCTGGACCGGGATCCTGTCGGTGATCATCGGTATGGTGCTGGCGTCGGCATTTCCCGCCATCGTGGTGTATGCTCAGGAATTGCTGCCCGGCCGGGTGGGTATGATTGCAGGGCTGTTTTTCGGCCTCTCCTTTGGCCTCAGCGGCATCGGCGCCGCGGTACTGGGCGCGCTGGCCGACGACACCTCCATCGTCTTTGTCTACAGGGTCTGTTCCTACCTTCCAGCCATCGGATTGCTGGCGGTTTTTCTGCCCAGCTTCAAGGTGAAGAAAAAGGCATGAGTCTGGACGACGTGGCGCGCAAATATGCGGTGGCGGTGTCGCCGCTCCTGTTGTCGCTGGTCAATCCGGCCGATCCGCATGATCCCATCGCGCGCCAGTTCCTGCCCAGCCTGGAAGAGCTGAACACCCTGCCGGAAGAACGCGTCGATCCTATCGGCGATGATGCACATTCCCCTGTGCCCGGCATCGTGCATCGCCACCCCGACCGGGTGCTGTTCAAGGTGGTGGCGGCGTGTCCGGTTTATTGCCGCTTCTGTTTCCGGCGCGAAGCAATTGGACCGGGAAAAGACAACGCCTTGTCGAAAGGCGATTTCGAAGTGGCACTGACTTACATCGCCAGTCACGGCGAAATTTGGGAAGTGATCCTGACCGGCGGCGATCCTTTCATCCTGTCGCCTCGCCGCGTCGCGGAAATCACCCGGCGTCTGGCCGCAATCCCGCATGTGAAGGTCATCCGCTGGCACACCCGCGTGCCGGTGGCTGACCCCGAGCGCGTCACTGACGATCTGGTGGCGGCGCTGCATGCCCCCGGCGCCACCACCTGGGTGGCAGTGCATGCCAATCACGAACGGGAATTCTCGCCCGCCGCCCGCACGGCCATCGCGCGGCTGGTGGAGGGCGGCATCGCGCTGGTTAGTCAGTCGGTTCTGCTGAAAGGTGTGAACGACAAGGTTGAGACCCTGGCCGGGTTGATGCGAGCCTTCGCAGAGAACCGCATCAAGCCCTATTACTTGCACCATCCCGACCTGGCGCCGGGGACCTCGCATTTTCGCATCGGTATCGAGGACGGGTTGGCGCTGGTGCGTGAATTGCGCGCCCATATATCGGGCCTGGTGATGCCGACCTACATGCTTGATCTGCCTGGCGGCTTCGGGAAGGTGCCGCTGGAATCGCACAATGTGGAAAAGATGCAAACCGGCCACCGCATCCGCGACGGACGCGGACAGTGGCACAACTACATGGCTTCTTGAGCGGGCTTGCCGCGTAGCCGTTTGAAAAATGCGCTGACGCGGTGGCGGAATTGCTCGCGTTTCACGACGCTCATATCCGTCACCCAGTTGAGCTGAATGACGCGGCGCGGGCCTTCAAAAGCATGAAAGCCATGCCAGGCATTGGGCTCGTTCTTGAAGACCAGAAGTGTGCCTTCGTCGGGCGGCACTTCGGCGATCACGTCTTCCAGATCGTCTGGCCCGCGCAGCAGGCGCAGGCATCCGGTCTTCGACTCCCAGGCATTGTTCATGTAGATCAGCACCGTGATCATCTTGGTGCGGGAGTCGGCGTGGATCTGACCGTCTCGCGCGGCCGAGACACCGCGCGCCGTCACCATGGTGGGCCGGCCTTTCAGGTCGACGCCCAGCTTCTTTTCCACCGCGACGGTGAATTCCGGTCCCTGGATCGCCTCGATCAGCTTGGCGAAGGCGGGCCCGTATTTCAGTGTCGGCAGGGGAAAGGAGCCGGGGTGGGAGATCAGCGGGAAATCGGCGTTGATCGCGGCCATCGCCTCGGCCTTCACGAAATGCGGTACCATGGCGAAGGCAAATGGCGTGCGCGCCACGAGGGCGGCGTCGAAGGCATCCAAGTCGATGGGAAGTTGAGGCATGGCCTGCCAATACTATCGCCCAAGCCAAAAGGCAAAACTTGCGCCGAATCAAACCGGGCCAAAAAAGGAGGGACGGGCGCGTATCCAGCGCGCCCGTCTTATACTCCGGAACTCTAATTTTGCCCCTTAGAATTCCGGAGCATTTTCTGGATTAGTTGGTGTTGTAGTGGATGATCAGCGAGGTGTTGCCGATCGCGCTGGAGGACAGGCCGACGCCACCCGCGTTGAAGATGTTTGAGGTCGGGCCCACGATCTGGCTGTTCTGAATACGGGTGTTGTTCGTGCTGGTGATGTCGATCAGGTTGCCGTTGGTGTAGCGCATCGAGTAGCCAGAAGCGTGGTTCGAGTTGGCGGTGCCGTAACCGTTGTACACCGAAGAATTTGTCCAATCGCCTGCCTGGGCCACTGTGGTGGACAAAGCGAGGAGCGTCAGAGCAATCAGGGTCTTTGAACGGGTCATGGCGACTTTCCGATTTCAGTTGACCCGAATAGAGCAACCGCCATCCCAGTCCTTAAGCGCTGTAAGGGATTTGCCGTGTCGTCCCGGCACCGGACATGCGTAAAAGCCACGAAAATGCCGGGTTTTTGAAGTATACCGGCGACGAGTCTTCGGGGGCGATCTCCACGATTTTGGCTCCGTATCTTGAAATGGCGCGGCCTTTGAAGGTCACCTGGGACGGCCCCGGTAGGGCGAGACTGGGATGTTCTGTTTCACGGCGGCACAGTTGGAACGGGCCGCGAAGCACCCTAGATAGGTCCATGGCTTTCCTGCAGTCTCAACCTTCGCGCCAGCCTATCTTCCGCGCGCCCGCCATCGTGCTGTGGCTGATCGGGGGATTGGCGGCCGCCCATGCCGCGCGCGCGTTTGCGCCGCCGGCCCGTTCCGCCGACATGCTTTACGAGTATGCGCTGATCCCCGCGCGCTACAGCCGTGCCTTTCTGGAAAGTCACTTGGCCAATCCCGGCACAGTCTGGGAACGTGCAGTGCCTTTCTTCTCTTACATGGCGCTTCACAATGACTGGACGCATCTGGTTATTAACTGTCTTTGGCTGCTGGCCTTCGGTCCGGTGGTGGCGCGCCGCCTGGGCACGGGCATGTTCCTGGCCTTTTTCCTGATCTGCGGCATAGCGGGCGCGGGCTTCTATCTGGTGCTCAACTGGGCCAGCCCCATCCCGGTGGTGGGGGCGTCGGGCGCCATATCGGGCCTGATGGCGGCGGGCCTGCGCATGCTGCCGGGCCAGTCTCCCTGGACGGCGCCGGGCGAAGCTCCGCTGGCGCCGATCTTCTCGCGCCAGATCCTGATGTTCTCGGTCGTGTGGGGGGCGATCAATCTCCTGGCCGGGTTGACGGGGCTGGGGATGGGCGGAGAAAACTCACTGATCGCCTGGCAGGCGCATCTGGGTGGCTTCCTGGCCGGGCTGCTGCTGTGCGGGCCGTTGGATGCCTTGTGCCCCCGCACGGTGGGTGCGCTGCTGGATCGTTAAGCGTCTTGTCGGCCGCCGGCAGCGGCGCTACGCTTACTGTTGTAGTAGGATGCAGGACAAGCCTGTGGCATTTCCCAAACTCAGCAAGCTGGAACTCCAGATCATGGAGGTGCTGTGGAACAACGGCCCCACCGCCATCCGCGCCATCCAGGAAAGTTTCGGGCTCAAGTGCCGTCCCGCCTACACCACGGTGCAGACCATGGTGTACCGGCTGGAGACCAAGAAGGCGCTGCGCCGCGTTCGTAAGATCGGCAACGCCCATATCTTTGAAGCGGTGATCAGCCGCGACGCCGCCAAGGCCCGCCTGGTCGATGAATTCCTGTCGATGTTCGGCGGTCGTATGCAGCCGGTGATGGCCCAGCTGATCGAGGCGGGCAATCTGTCGTCCAAGGATGTGGCCGACGCCGAAAAGCTGCTGCGGGACCTGGCCGTCAAAAAGAAGAAAGAGGGATGATCGCAGCGCTTGCGGACCATCTTTGGCAGTCCACCCTGTTCGCCGGCGCGGCGAGGCTGGTGACATTGATGCTGTGGTATAACGGGGCGCGGGCGCGCTTCTGGCTGTGGTTCGCCGCCTCACTGAAGTTCCTGCTGCCGTTTACACTGCTGGCGCTGACGGACGAAAAACTGCCAAACTTGCTGCCCGTTCCGCGCACCATATTGTCGCCGATCCGACCAAGCTGGCGTATTATGAGGTTGGCGCATTGGCCGATTACATCGCCCTGCTGGCGCTCTCTCAGCTGGTCTCGCTGGACATCTGCCAGGCGCTGTCCAGCATCGTGAACCTTTTGGCGCCTGGCTGCGCGCAAAAACCTAATGCACTGACCGACAACGATCTGGCGTACCTGCGCGGTCTCTACAAGATGGGGCCGGATCGCACCGCGCGCGTCCAGCAAGACGAGATCGCCTACCAGATGGAACAGGCTCTCAAGGGGAAATGACTACTCCGCCGGCATCGGCGCCCCGCCGCGGCGGCGCGACTTGCGGCGCTGCATCTGGGTGCTGAAGCGGTCCAGGTAGGTATAGATCACCGGCGTGATGTAGAGGGTCAGAAGCTGCGACAGCAGCAGGCCGCCCGCCACGCACAGTCCCAGCGGACGGCGCGATTCCGCTCCAGCGCCGCTGCCGAAGGCGATGGGCAATGTGCCCATCAGCGCCGCCATGGTTGTCATCATGATGGGACGGAAGCGCACCACCGCGGCCTCGTAGATCGCCTGTTCCGGCGTCACGCTGGTGTCGCTGCGCTGCTTGTTGATGGCAAAATCGATCATCATGATGGCGTTCTTCTTGACGATGCCGATCAGCATTATCAAGCCGACAAAGGCATAGAGCGTCAGCGACATGTCCACCGGGGTGATACCGGCCATGAACAGCAGATGCGCGATCCACAAAGTGAGCAACCCTCCTACCGCGGCGCTGGGCAGGCCCGACAGGATGGTCAGGGGATGGATGAAGCTTTCATAGAGGATGCCCAGGATGATGTAGACCACAACCATGGCGATCAGCAGCAGCGCGCCCATATTCTTGGTGGAGTCCTCGAACGCCGCCGCCGTGCCCTGGAAATTGCCCTGGATGGAGGCGGGCATCGCGATATCGTCGCTGGCATTGCGGATGCCGGTCACCGCATCCGACAGCGCCTTGCCGGGCGCCAGGTCGAAGGAAATGGTCACTGCAGGGATCTGGCCGGAATGATTGACTGACAAGGGAACCGTGCTGGCGGTCATGTCGGTCACCGCGGTCAGCGGCACCAGGGTGCTGCCCGTGCCGGTGATGTAGAGCCGGTCTAGGGCCGAAGCATCGCGCTGATAGCGCGGCAACAGCTCCATGATTACTTCATACTGGTTGGACGAGGTGTTGATCTGGGAGACACGCTGGCCGCCAAAGGCCGAGCCCAGCGCCGTTTCGATCTGCAGCGGCGAGACGCCGAATGCGGCGGCGCGGTCGCGATTGATCTTTACCTGCACCGACGGCATCGCCGCTTCATTGTCAGAAGTGATGTCGACAAATCCTGACTGCTTGCGCAGCGCGCCCATCAGCTGGTCGGAATAGGTTTTCAACTGAGCTAGATCCAGACCCTGCAAGGTGTACTGGTAGGTGGAGCGGGCCATGCGCGCGCCCAGGCGGATGGCTGGGGGATTGGTCAGGAACACATTGACGCCGGCGATGCGCGAAACCTTGGGGCGCAGGCGGCGGATGATCTGCTCCGGGGTGGATTTGCGACTGCTCAGCGGCTTGAGTTTGATCATGAACAGGCGGGCACTGTTGGTGCCGGCGCTGCCGTTGGAACCTTCCATCTGGCCCAGCACGCCTTCAATGTCCGGATCATCGCCAATGATCTTCATGGCACGCTTGGTATAGGTCGCCATCTGGGTGAAGCTGGTGCCGTTGGCGGCCTGGATGGCGCCCTGCAATCGGCCGGTATCGTCGGAGGGCAAAAAGTCCTGTTGCATGATCGAGATCATCAGTACCGAGGCGGCGAGGCTGCCGAAGAACACGCCGACGATGGCGCGGGGGTGGGTGATGCTCCAGCGCAGGGTGCGATCGTAGAAAGCCTGCACCGCATTGAAGCTGTTTTCGCTCCAGCGATAGAACACATTGTGCGCCTGGCCATGCTCGTCCTTGAGGATTCGTGCGCACAGCATGGGCGTTAGGGTGATCGAGATGACGCCGGAGAACAGGATGGCCAGGATGATGGTTACGGCGAATTCGTGCAGCAGCCGGCCCACAATGCCGCCCATAAAGACAATGGGAATGAACACCGCCGCGAGGCTGATGGTCATGCTGAGAATGGTGAAGCCGATTTCGGAGGAGCCCTTCATCGCCGCTTCGTAGGGCTCTTCGCCCATCTCGATGTGGCGGACGATGTTTTCTAGCATCACTATGGCGTCATCGACCACAAAGCCGACCGATAGTGTCAGCGCCATCAGCGAAAGATTGTCCAGGTTGAAGCCGAATGCCGCCATGCCGGCGAAGGTACCGATGATGGCGATTGGCAGCGCCAGGGATGGGATGACGGTGGCAGACAAACGTCGCAGGAAGGCAAAGATCACGCCCACCACCAGCGCGCCGGCGATCAGCAAGGTGGTCTGCACATCCTTGATCGAGTCGCGGATCATCTGGCTGCGGTCGAACACCACATCCATCTGCACCGAGGGCGGCAGGTTTGCTTGGAACTGCGGTAGTACCTTCTTAATGGCGTCGGTGACCGCCACGACATTGGAGCCGGGCTGGCGGAAGATGGCCAATACGATGGCTTCATCATTCTTGTACCAGCTCTTGCCATAAGGATTTTCCAGCCCGTCTATGACACGCGCCACGTCCTTAAGGCGCACAGCGCTGCCGTTCTGGTAAGTAACGATCTGGTTGTTAAATTCCGCGGCGTTGTTGAGTTGGCCGCCAGTATGGATGACTGTGGAGCGGGTGTCGCCGTTCAGCGCGCCGGTGGCCAGGTTTACGTTGGCGTTGGCCACAGCGGTGACCAGCTTGTCGATGCCGATTTGCCGGGCGGCCAGCGCCGCGGGATCGGCCTGGATGCGTACCGCATATTTGGCCGTGCCGAACACGCCGACCTGGGCCACGCCCTCGATGGTGGAAAGCTGCCGTGCGAGCAAGGTCTCGGCATATTCGTCCACTTCCGAAGACTTCAACGTCTTGGAACGCATGGAGAGGAACATGATCGGGATGTCGGCCGGGTTCTGCTTGCGGAAGGTGGGGGGCTGCGGCAGCGCCTTGGGCAGGTTGCGGGTAGCCGCCGAAATGGCTGATTGCACATCCTGCGCCGCGCCATCCAGACTGCGGTTCAGGCTGAACTGAAGCTGGATCTGGGTCGACCCCTGCGTGCTGGTCGACGTCATCTGGTCGATGCCCTGGATCGCCGTGAACTGGTTCTCCAGCGGGGAGGCAACCGACGAGGCCATGGTGTCGGGATCGGCGCCCGGCAGGGAAGCGTTCACCGAGATGGTGGGGAAGTCGATATTGGGAAGATCGGAAACCGGCAGGCTGGCATAGCCAAAGCCGCCGAAGATCACCAGCGCCGCCATGACCAGGGTGGTCATAACGGGACGTTCGATAAAGGGTTTGGATAGGTTCATTGGTTAGGCCTTTTCAGCCTTCATGGTTCTGGGCGTGCGGCACCCTGCGCCGTCCGCTGGTCATCGCGCCCTTGCCGACGTCGGGCATCTTCTTGGCGCCGGTGATGGAAACCTTGGCGCCGGGAATGACGCGCAACTGGCCTTCGACGATCACCTGGTCGCCCTTCTTGAGGCTGCCCGACACGGCTTCCATGACGCCGTCATCAAACAGCACTTTCACCGGCACCTGCTGGGCGGTGCCATCCTTGATGGCATAGACGAACTGGCCGTCGGGGCCGTTGTTGACGGCTTCGCGCGGCACCTGGGTGGCATTGGGGATTTCCGCCAGCGCCACTACCACATCCACCAACTGGCCCGGCACCAGCGAAAGGTCTTCATTGGGATAGGAGGCGCGCAGTTCAATGGTGCCAGTATTGCCGGTCACTGCATTGGAAATGAAATTCACTGGTATCCTGATGTCGTTACCACCGCCTGCGTCATGCAATGCGACGTTCACTGTCAGGCCCTTGGTGCGCTGCATTTCCTGGA
>JAPLPI010000145.1 GCA_026400305.1 Alphaproteobacteria bacterium
CGGCGCCCAGGGCGGTCAGGAAATCCGACAGCAGCGCGGCGGAGGTCGAACCATCCACGTCATAGTCGCCAAACACCGCGATACTCTCGCCCACAGCCAGCGCGGCGGCGGCGCGCGCCACCGCCTTGTCCATGTCTTTCAGGACATGGGGATCGGGCAGCAGGTTCTTCAGCTTGGGGGTCAGGTAATCGGCGGATTCTTCCAACGTCACTCCTCGCAAAGCGAGAAGACGCGACAACACCGGCGAGATTTCGCGAAGTAGCTCGCGCTCGATCTTGTCGTCGACGGATTTGAGAAGCCAACGGCGGCCCGAGAAGGATCGCGCGACCCCGAAGGCCGCGGCGCTATTCTCGATTGTGACCTCAAGCACCCCGGCGGTGACGGGTGCGAATCCAACGCACCGTCCCGGTTGCAGAACGCATCACAACGCTTTCGGTGGTGATGAAATCGCCCACCCGGTGCACGCCGCGCAGCATCGAGCCGTCGGTGACACCGGTGGCGGAGAACACCACATCGCCCGACACTAGTTCGTGCAGGCCATATTTGCGGTTCAGGTCCTTGACGCCCCACTTGGCGGCGCGGGCGCGTTCATCGTCGTTGCGGAACAACAACCGGCCCTGCATCTGGCCGCCGACGCAGCGCAGCGCCGCCGCGGCCAGAACGCCTTCGGGCGCACCGCCCTGCCCCATATAGATATCCACATTAGTGGCGGGATCGGTGGTCTCGATCACGCCTCAGGCGCGTTCAGCATGGTGCCCGGTTCGGCCATCGCCATCACCGCCAGCGCGTTGGCCATAGCCTTGGCGGTCAGGGTGGTGCCCTCCAGCGGATCGAGCGCGATATCAACGGCAAGACCGCCCTGCCCCACCTTCTCGCCGATGAACAGCATGGGGGCTTCGTCACGTTCGCCTTCGCCGATCACCACGGTGCCGTTGATCGGCAGGGCGTTGAACGCCAAGCGCATCGCTTCGACCGCCGCATGGTCGGCGTCATGTTCGTTGCCACGCCCGATCTGGTGATAGGCGGCGATGGCGGCGGCTTCGGTGACGCGCACCGCTTCCAGCGCAAAGGCACGGTCCAGCGGCTTACTCTGGGCGGGCGGACGGACTTCGGTCATTTTGTTATTCTCTTATTGTTCGGCTCACGCCGTTTCCATAGGAATCATGCAGGGACGACCCCGCACTTTGTCGGAAGCGCCAATGGCCTTCAAGGCGCGCTCCACACTGGCTTGTGCAGTTTCATGGGTAATCATGACAATCGCCACCGGTGCGCCAGGGGCGCGCACCCGCTGGATCATGCTTTCGATGGAAACACATGCATCGGCTAGGTTTCCGGCGATGGAGGCCAGGACACCGGGCACATCCAGCACTTCGAAGCGAAGGTACCAGGGCGACACTGCGGCCTTGCCGTCAGCCGAGGACGTGGGTTTGAGGTCTGCCACAGGGCGGCCGAACACCGGAGTGAGAATACCGGACGCCGCTTCTACGATGTCGGCGATCACGGCGCTGGCGGTGGGCGCTTCACCCGCGCCGCGGCCAGAAAAGAAGAAGGTTCCCGCCTCGCCCGCATCCACCGACACGCCATTGGCGGCGCCGCCGACATTGGCCAGCGCCGAGCGCACGCGCACCATCGCGGGATTGACGCGCTGGTCGATTTTTCCGTCCACGCGGCGGGCGACACCCAGCAGCTTGATGCGGAAACCAAACTCACTGGCAAAAGCGATATCGTCCGGCGTGATGTGCTGTATGCCTTCTACCGCCACAGCATCCAGGTTCGGCGCGGTGCCAAAGGCGATGGGCACCAGCAGCGCCAGCTTGTGCGCGGTGTCTCCGCCGCCCACGTCCAATGTCGGATCGGCCTCGGCATACCCTTTGGCTTGTGCTTCCTTCAGAACATCGTCAAACGCGCGGCCCGAGGATTCCATTTCGGTCAGGATATAATTGCAGGTGCCGTTGAGGGTGCCATTCACCGCATCCACACCATAGGCGATTAAGCCTTCGCGCAGCGCCTTGACGATGGGAATGCCGCCAGCCGCAGCGGCTTCAAATTTAAAGGTGACCTTGTTCTTCTCTGCCCGCTGCGCCAACGCCAGCCCGTGCTTTGCCAGGGTCCAGCCGGTGACGGCGAAGTCACGCACCTTTTTCCTGTTGCGGGCCGAGACAGCGACGATTTCCAGCTTGCGGTCGGCGCGGCGCGACAGCTCTTCACCGCGCGCGGCAAGCGCTTTCACCACACCGCCCCCGACCGTGCCGAGTCCGGTGATGGCAATTCAGAACGGCGCCGTCATTTTGCGGGCGCCAGGTCCGGAGGCGCCATGTTGGTGCCCAGGGTAAGGAACTTCTTCACATTGCGCGCCGCCTGGCGGATGCGATGCTCGTTCTCGACCAATGCCACGCGGACATAGCCTTCGCCATATTCGCCAAAGCCGATACCCGGCGACACCGCGACCTTGGCGTGGATCAGCAGGTCCTTGGCGAACTCCATCGAGCCCAGCGCCTTGTACTTTTCCGGCACCGGCGCCCAGGCGAACATCGAGGCTTCGGGCGCCGGGATGTCCCAGCCCGCCGCCGCCATGCTTTTGACCAGCACGTCGCGACGCGATTTGTAGACAGCGCGGATCTCATCGACCATGTCCTGCGGCCCGTTCAGAGCCGCGGCGGCGGCCACCTGGATGGGCGTGAAGGCGCCATAGTCCAGGTACGACTTGATGCGTGCCAGCGCACCGATCAGCTTTTCATTGCCCGCCGCAAACCCCATGCGCCAACCGGGCATGGAATAGGTCTTGGACAAAGACTGGAATTCGATGGCGATGTCCTTGGCGCCGTCCACCTGCAGGATCGAAGGCGGCGGTGTGTCGCCGAAATAGATGTCGGCATAGGCCAGATCGCTCAGCACCCAGATGTCGTGCTTCTTGGCGAACTTGATGATCTCTTTGTAGAAATCTAGATCAACCACCTGCGCGGTGGGGTTAGACGGATAGTTCACCACCAGGGCGAGCGGCGACGGCACCGAATGGCGCGTGGCCGCTCCCAGGCGCGAAAGATATTCCTCCGGCGAAGTGGCGGGCACATGGCGGATGGCGGCGCCCGCGATCATGAAACCGAAGGCGTGGATCGGGTAAGCGGGATTTGGCACCAGGACCACATCGCCCGGCGCGGTGATGGCCATGGCCAGATTGGCAAAGCCTTCCTTGGACCCCAGCGCCGCGATCACTTCCTTATCGGGATCAAGCTTCACCCCGAAGCGGCGCTCGTAATAGGCGCAGTGCGCCTTGCGCAGGCCCTTGATGCCGCGCGAGGCCGAATAGCGATGAGCACGCGGATCGCGCGCAGTCTCACACAGCTTGTCCACGATGTAATCGGGCGTGGCCATGTCGGGATTGCCCATCCCGAAATCAATGATGTCCTCGCCACGCGCGCGCGCCGCGGCTTTGAGGCGGTTTACTTCCTCAAAGATGTAGGGCGGCAGCCGCTTGATGCGGTAGAAATCGGTGGTCGGGGCCATGGCTCTAACGAAATTATGATGAAGGCGCAGAATCGGGGATTCATCCCCAGTGCGCAATCATTATTGGGTTAATTGCGGAAGTTTTGGAGCGTAACCGTTATTCCCGCCACGCAGCCTCAGCCCTGTACGAAAATCTCCGCGCGGCGGTTGCCGTCTTCGCCCTTGGGCATGGATTCGTAATAGACCGGCTGGCTGTCGCCCACCGCCTCGATCCGCACCTTGTCGGCCGGAACACCAGCCCGGATCAGGGCTTGGGCCACGGCATTGGCGCGCGCTTGGGACTTCTGGAATATCACTTCTAGGTGGCGTTCTACCGGCATGTTGGCGGTGCGGCTGGAGGAATGGCCAACTACCTTGATGTAACCCTGCCCGCCAAGGGCGTTGAAGGCGGCCACGGCGTCACGCACCTGGGTGCGGGCTGCGGCCTGCAGACTGGCGCCGTCACCGGAGAAATAGACGATGGCCGTGGGGGGGACACCGCCATTCATGGCGGTGTCCATGCCTGCGGGGGTGCCGGGAATGGCATCCAGGTTGGCAACCACAGCGCCTGACATGGACGGACCGCCCACACCGCGATTGCCACGGCCTAAGACGGCGGGCACGGCTGCGACGGCGGGGATACCGGTACCGGCGCTGCCGGCCATGGCGGCGGTCTGGCGGTAGTGCGCCAGGATCGGCGGGGAAACCCACTGTGCCACGCTGGCATTGAGCGGCGGCGCCGAGGAACGCTTGAAGCCCAGCTGGGCTTCGGACGGCTGCGCCATGGCCATGCGGCTGCCCGCAGTCATGGGAACGGCGGGTACTGCCGGTTCAGCGCCAGGCGGGGGCGCCATGGCGGCGGCACGGACGGGCGTCGG
>JAPLPI010000190.1 GCA_026400305.1 Alphaproteobacteria bacterium
GGTGGAGTGGCGCCGCGGCGACATCTTCGGCAAGGGCGACACCAATGTCGAAGACATCTTCTATGTGACCCATTCCACGCCCGATGCGGTGCGCTGCCTGCAGCTGCGCGGCGAATATCTCTATACCGCGCAGGGCAGCGGCGGTTTCCAGGTGCTGGACGTGGCCAGTGTCGCCAACAAGGATATTTCCCAGAAGGTGATCACCGCGCCCTTCTCCCCGCTGGGCCAACGGGTGCGGGTGCCATCGAAGAACGCCACATGCATGGCGCTGCCCACCGGCCAGTCCATCGCGCCCGAGCGCAACACTGCGCAGATGCGCAAGGTCAACCAGGAACAGGCCTTCCACCCGATCTACAGCTACGCCTTCGTCACCGATGCCGAAGAAGGCCTTATCCTGGTGGACATCAACACCTTCAACGACCGCGATCCGCGCAACAACAATATCCGCCGCGCCCTAACCTGGAATCCGGACGGTGTGCTGAACGGCGCGCGCCACATCACGGTGGGCGGTTATTATGCCTATATCGCCACGCCGCGCGGGCTTGTGGTGCTGGATTTGAATGATCCGCTGAAGCAAGTGCTGGACGTGACCAAGATGGACAAGCCCAAGATGATCGACGGCGCCCGCTTCCTGCTGGACGATGCCCGCCGCGTCTATGTCGCGCGCACCTTTGCCTATGTCGCCGCCGGCAAGGATGGGCTGGTGATCGTGGACGTCAAGAACCCTGAAAAACCCAAGCCCTATTGGAGCAAGCCGTTCGAGAATGCCGACACCCAGGACGTGATTGTCGGTTCGACCAATGCCTCGCTGTTCGCCTATGTCGCTGACGGCAAGAACGGCGTGAAGGTGCTGCAGCTTACCAGCCCGAAAAGCCAGCCTAACTTCTATGGCTTCTCGCCGCCGCCAAAGCCGGAAGTGATCGCCTGGACAAAGACGCCGACGCCGGCGTTGGCGCTGTCCAAGGGCTTGGACCGCGACCGCGCCGTAGACGAGACTGGTAACCAGATTGCCGTCTTTGGGCGGCTGGGCTCGCGCCCTTTCCACCGCGACGAGATGGAAAAGTTCTTCGTTGATTGGAAGGGTCTGCAATATCGCGTCAGCGACGAACCGGTGAAGGCCGACTTTGTGGGATTGTCGGATGCGTTAAAACCGCCGGTCCAGGCCGACGACAAAAACAAAAAATCTGGCCCGCTGCGGCGCGACGTCAGTGTCAGCCCGAAGAAGATAGTGCGCAACTAGGTCCTTTTGGCCTTGTCCTAGATAAAGGAAGTCTCATAGGTCACTGCTGCCGGGAAATCACCGGCCATGCAGCTATGCATGACAAGTTCGCCCTTGTCCCACACCAGCAGCGCGAAGCCGGGGGGCTGTTCGGTCAGGAGTTCGCGATGATCGGGTACCCGAAGATCGATCGGGCTGAGATCTAGCGTCAGCTGGATGGAGGTGGCGGGAGACGCCTGCACCAGATGACCGGCAAATACTCCGCTAAAGGCGCGGTGCACGTGGCCGCAGATGATGCCCTTGATTTGCTGCTGACCTCGAATGACGTTAGCTAAGCGCATTTTCCACGGCGCGTCGGCGGCTTCGTCCATCCAGGGGATGCCGCTGGCGATGGGCGGGTGGTGCAGCGCCAGAAGGGTGGGCGTGCCGGGCGCTTCGGCCAGGGTGCGTTCCAGCCAGGCGGCGCGCGTTTCGCAAAAACCACCATCATCCTTGCCTTCCAGCGTGTCGCACATCACCACGCGCAGGTCGCCCAGCATGAAGGCGTATTGAATAAAGCCGTTCTCATCGACTGGCGTTGTGGGGAGGGCGGCGCGGAAGTTTGGCCGACCATCGTGATTGCCGATACCGTAAAAGATCGGAATATCGCAGACCGCCATGGCCAGTTTCAACTCTTCATATTCATCGGACTGGCCAAGATCCACTAGGTCACCCGTGGCTAGGATGGCGGCCGGGCGGGGCTTCATCGCATGGATGGACTTGAGCACCGCGTGTAGTCGTGCGGCATTACGATCTCTGTCCTTCGCCTGACTGGCGTTGGTGATATGCAGGTCGGTAATCTGCGCAATAGTTAGCACGCGTCTAAGTTCCTTAAGTGCGATGCCCATAGTTCGTTGAAATAGAAAAATTACTAGGTCGCAGGGAGGGGTAAGTAGTATTAATGTGCCCGGATCAGGGTGCCTCGGGCTAACGCTCGGCGCCGCGGCGAAGCTGGCAGGCCCGGATTGTGGAACCCATGGCATTCGGCACAATCGGCGCCCGCCGCGGTGGCGACTTGTGCCTTGGTCTTGCCGTGGCAGGTGTCGCATTCGGCGATTTTGGGCAGCAGCACGTCGGATGCGAACTTCGAGCTTTCGGCCTTGTGGCAGGACTTGCAGGTGTCGGCGCCCTGAGCGCCCTTCTTATGCTCGAGAACATTGTGGTTGAAGTCGCCCCAGGGCAGGTAGCGGCTGGTCAGCCGTACAGGCTTAATGCGGTATTCCAGCGAGCCCGCTACGGCCGGATTGAATAATGTGTGACAGGTGGTGCAGGTGCCGCCACGCTCGAAGGCGTTGCGCACGCTGTTGGTGACATAATCGACAGGCTGCCCGGCACGTGGCGTGGCGCCGCGAAGGCCAGGACGTCGGATAAAGAGTTCGGGTCCGGCTGAGGAATTGGGCTGGTTGGCATAATAGAGTTTCAGCTGGGCAACAACCTCGCTGGGATGGCCGTGTTTCAATTGCTGGTCGACGCCGTTCCTGCGCGCGAAGGTCAGCGAATGACAGGTGCCGCAATCGCGCGGCATGTCGATCTTGACGAAGCCGCCATCGGGCGCCGGCCTGTGGCAGTTGGCGCAAGTGAGCGGTGCGCCATAGCCCGCGGCCTTGCCCAGCTCCGCCGCCTGGCGCGCCACGCCGCCTGTGCGGAGCAGATGTACCTCGTGGCCGAAAATCAGACCGTCATTTTCCCTCAGGCCTGGCGACAAGGCAGTCTTCATCAGCACCGGCTTGTCGCCCTTGAAGCCTGTTGTGATGACGGGGCGGAAATCGGGATGATGACCCCAGTCTGTCACATCCGGCAGGGTGGTGGGCGTGCCGGCATCGGCTAGGCGCTGCGCCATGCCAGTATGGCAGTCCTTGCAGTCGTTTCGGCGGATCTGATCGGGCGTGACGGTGGCGGGCGCGTCCCCGGCCGCCGGCTTTCCGTTGCCAACATGCTCGGCATGGCAACTGGCGCAGCGATTGTTGGGATGGGAGAAGGTGTTGGCAACCCATGTGTTGATGCGCCGCGCCATGTTGGGATCGGGCGGGGACGCCGCCATCAATCGGTCACGCGGGGCATGGTCGCCGGCGGGATCGGGCGGAAAGGGGCTGCCCAGATCGCGGCTGCGGGTTTCGACATGCGCGGCTTCAAGCTTGGCCAGTCCCGCTTGGTGGCAGGAAAGGCAGGCGCTGTCTTTCACCGAGACAAACGCCTGTTGATGGCAGGCCTCGCAATTTTTTTCCAGAAAGTGATGGCCCGGCGAAAGCGGGCCGCTGGACCATTGATGCTGGGCCGCGCCCGCGATGGTGCGGTGCTGGTTGTGATCTATCACGAACACGCCAATGGGGAAGGCCAGGCAGGCCAGAAGAATAAATATGCCGGTGATCCAGGCCAGCTGCCGCTGGCTGAACAGCGCATATTTCAGCGAGAAGGCGCGTTTCTGATCATCGCCGGCGACTGTGGCGGCGGTATTTCCCCGCGCCGTGGCCAGCACCAGCACCGTGCCATTCTCGCCCTCCGAAAGGGTGAGCACATGGCTACCGAAACCCAGCACCGGTGATTCCGCCAGCGCCAGGCTGGCGCTATGCACGAACTTGCCGTTTGCCTCGAAATTTTCGTCGCCCAGGGATGCGACGGTGACGCGGCCCGGGCCGCTTTGCTTGAGCACCGCATGGCGCAGGCTGACGGCCAGGTCAGTGAGTTGGATGTCGCAGTCGCTGCCCCGGCCGATCACCGGCTCGGGCGCGGCCAGCGGCTTTTCGCGCACGATGTCGGGCGCGCCGACACGCTTGCTGATCTGGCGCAGGATAAAGCTCATCGAATCACCAGAAGAAGAAGACGCTGACGATGTGCGC
>JAPLPI010000073.1 GCA_026400305.1 Alphaproteobacteria bacterium
CCGCTGCTGTTCACCGCGCTTGGCAACAGCGGCTGGAGTTGGAATGCCAGCGCGATGAACCAGCCGATGGCGAGCCTGCCGGCCGTCATCTACACCTTCGCCACCGGTCCCTATGAAGACCAACATTCCCTAGCCTGGGCCGGCGCGCTGCTGATCACCGCCACGGTGCTGGTGCTTTCCACCCTTGCCCGCCTGCTTGAAAACAAGAAACGGACCTGATCCATGGTTACCGCGGTTCATCTGACCTCCGAACACCAGGCCGCAACTGGCGTGGGCGACAAGGTCAAAATCGACATCAAGAATCTAAGCTTCTTCTACGGCGCCACCAAGTCGCTGCGGAACATCACCGTGCCCATGATGGAGCGGAAGGTGACGGCCTTCATCGGCCCGTCGGGTTGCGGCAAGTCCACCTTGCTGCGCGCCATCAACCGGATATTTGAGCTGTATCCCAACCAGCGGGCCGAAGGCGAAGTCCTGATGGACGGTGAGAACCTGCTCGAGACCAAGGATCTCAACCTGCTGCGCGCGCGCATCGGCATGGTATTCCAGAAGCCCACGCCGTTTCCCATGTCGATCTATGACAACATCGCCTTCGGCATCAAACTGTATGAACGCATCCCGCGCTCGGAGATGGATGGCCGCGTCGAATCCGCTTTGACCCGCGCCGCTTTGTGGGGCGAGGTCAAGGACAAGCTGAACGCCTCGGGCCTGTCTCTGTCCGGTGGCCAGCAGCAGCGCTTATGCATCGCGCGCAGCGTAGCCACCCGTCCCGAAGTGATCTTGATGGACGAGCCCTGCTCGGCGCTGGACCCGATTTCGACTGCCAAGGTCGAGGAGCTGATCGAGGAACTGGCGGCCGATTACACCATCGCGATCGTCACCCACAACATGCAGCAGGCCAGCCGCGCTAGCGACTTCACCGCATTCATGTATCTGGGCGAGTTGATCGAGTATGGGCCGACGGAGAAAATCTTCACCGCGCCCGACAACAAGCGCACAGAGCAATACATCACCGGCCGCTTCGGCTGATCTTGCGCAGATTGCGAAATAGAAAAAGGTCGCCTCGACGGGGCGGCCTTTTTGTTTTCAGCCGTAATCGGCTGCCAGTGTTTCATCGCTGAGCGATGCGTTGCCGGTGGCGCGCAAGATCAGTGTTAGCAGCCAGCTGACCACCAGGTTTACCAGCAAGGCGCTGAGCGCGGCGTAACAGGGCACCGTCCATCCCAACAGATGAAGCGGATAGACCGAGCTCTTGAAGCTTAGCTCCGCCACCATCCAGGTGCCGACGCCTACACCGGCCGCCCATCCCGCCAGCAGCCCCCTGGGATCAAGTCGCACATACAGCCCCAGCAGCACCGCAGGTACGGTCTGGCAGATCCAGATGCCGCCTAGCAATTGCAGCTGGATGGCGTAGGCGGTCTGTAATTTCAGCACAAAGAACAGCGCCCCCAGCTTGGCGGTGAAGGCCACCAGCTTGGCGACCTTGGCCTCGGTCTGCGGTGTGCAATCGGGCGCGATGAAATCCTTGAAGATGTTGCGGGTGAACATGTTGCCGCAGGCGATGGCCATGATGGAGGCCGGCATCAGGGCGCCGATGGCGATGGCCGCGAAGGCAAAGCCTGCAAACCATCCGGGGAACAAGTGTAGGAACAGCGCCGGTACCGCGAAATTGTTGCCGAAGCTTTTGAAGCCCGCGGCATATTCTGGCATTTCCTTCACGCCTGATGCGATAGCCATGTAACCCAAGAGCGCGATCAGCGCGAGCGCCACCGAATAGGCGGGCAACACAATGGCGTTGCGGCGGATGACATGGCGGCTGGACGATGACAGCAGCCCGGTCACCGAATGGGGATACAGGAACAGCGCCAGCAGCGAGCCGACGGCCAGCGACATATAGGCAAAGCTCGCGCCCAGACTGCCTTCCGGTGCCGGCGGCAGCAGCAATTGCTTGGGCGGGACCGCCGCGAAGATCTTGGCATAACCACCCAGCTGGGCGGGGATGATGATAATCGCCACCAGCACGGTGATGTAGACCAGCAGGTCCTTGACCACCGCGATAAGCGCGGTGCCGCGCAGGCCTGAGGTATAAGTAAAAGCCGCCAGCACGCAGAAAGCCGCGATCAGCGGCACTGATACGCTGCCTAGCAGGGGGAAGGTCACGGCATAATCCAGCCCCAGGGCCGCGATCACCACCTGCATGCCGACAAGCTGCAACGCGATATAGGGCATCACCGCCACTAGGCCGGTCACCGCCACCGCCAGCGCCAGCCCGCGATGGCCAAAGCGCCCGCGCACGAAATCGGCTGCGGTGATATAGCCACGCTTGTTCGACACCGACCATAGGCGCGGAAACGCCATGAACAGCATCGGATACATCAGCGCAGCATAAGGGACGGCGAAGAAGCCATTGGCGCCAGCGCCAAACATCAAAGCGGGCACGGCGATGAAGGTATAGGCGGTGTAGAGATCGCCGCCCAAAAGGAACCAGGTGATCAGTGTGCCGAAGCTGCGGCCGCCAAGGCCCCATTCATGCAGCTGGGACAAATCCCCGGCGCGCCAGCGCGAACCAAATAGGCCCAGCAGCGCCACGAACAGGAACAGGGCCGTGAAGACGATGATGGTGATGTTCATTTGCCTTAACCCGATTTCTGGCTCTGCTGCCAGTAATAGACCGGCACAATGCAGAGTGAGGTCAGCACGATGCCGAAAATCTGCCACCAGTAGAAAAAGGGAATGCCCAGAAGCTGGGGCTCGATGTGGTTGTAGAACGGCACCCACAGGAAGGCAGCATAGGGCACCGCCAGGAACAGATATACAGGATGGAATTTCATTTTACTGCCCCCTAATTACAACAGCGCCGCGCAAGCATGGCTCACGCGGCGCTGTAACTCTAGCGTTATGAAAGCGCCTAGCGCGGCGGACCCATGTCCTTGCCGTTCTCGTCCACGCCCTGGGTGATGTTGGGGCCGGTACCGGCCAGGATCAGCACCGCCGGCTCTTTCTCGCCGGTGCGCGCGCCGTCCCAGTGAATGCCCTTCAGCTTGTCCACCGCCACCGTGCCGGCATGCACCGGATAGGTGGTGCGCTCGTCATAGACGTTGCTGGAAGAAGTCCACCATGTGCCGGACACGATATAGGCGAAGCGTTCGTTGTTGTGATAGTGCGGCTTGGAGAAGTTGCCCGGCCACCAAGTGTACTTCACCATGTAGGGGCCCGGCTTGGAGGGGTCGCCATACAGCATGCACATGGTCTGCTTGCCCTCGGTGCCGGTGCACTTGATGTCCTTGGGTAAGGTCGCGGTGACTCGGGTGGGATCGGGCATCGGGCCGATCGGATCGTTGACGGTGGTGCCGACCTTGGTATCTTTCTGGGCCATGACGCCGGTGATGCCGGCAGCGCCAAGCCCGGCGCCGACGCAAGTGGCCAAGGCAAGCTTAATTACGGAACGCATATTGGTCTCCCCATAAAATTATGGAGAGGATGATAGGCGGGAACTGCGACGCGGAGCAAACCGGGCGTTATCTCGCAAGCGCGAAAGGTTGCTTAGGCAGTCTTCTTATCCGCAAAGACCAAGCCCAGACCGGCCAGCACTGCCACGATATTCGCCGCGGTGGGAATCCAGACGGTATGGTTTTCCTGGGAATTGATCTCCAAGGGACCGGTCTTCACGATCGGCGTGGTTTCTGTACAGCTCACATGGCTGATGAGCGGCCTGCCGATACCCAGAACAATCAGAACAGAGCCCAAAATTGCGATCGGCTTCATGAATCTCTTCCTCAATAGGAGGGAAACACCGGGCGGGAACTAAAGTTCCCTAGCGGTAGCTCTTGTCGTCGATCTTGCTCAGGTCGGTGGCGTTCATCACCCCGATCGTGACGATGGCATAGGTGAAGACCTCGGTGCCCGGCTCTAGATGGCCGTTAATGGCTTTCTCGCCGGTGCCCAGGCTCATATGGGCATGGACCAGGCCGTTCACGATATAGCCGTTCATGCCGATCAGGTCACAGGGCGTGGTCAGCGCCTTGGTGAAGATGTTGCGGGTGGGAAAGTCCCGGTTGTTGATCTGGTGGACGTGATAGCCGCGCAAGCTACCGATGCCCGCCAGGATGACGCCGCTCTTGATATTCTCCTTTTGCACCATCTCTTCGATGCCGTGCAGGAGGTCGACCTTGTGCTTCACCCGGATCACCACGACGCGCTCAAATTGTCCGTTGATCGTATAGGCGTCGGGCACGGACGGATCATTGGCTTTTGCGTCTGCCGGGGTCTCGGGATTCTGGATCACGGTGACCTGGGCCTCTGCGGGTGCGGCCAGAAGAAGAAGAGCAAGCGCGGCGTGTAATTTCATGGGGTTCGCCTCTTTGGGTCTGACGCCAGTATGGCGCATCGGGCGCGCGCGCGAATAGGGCTTGCGCGTCCGGATGGACCGTGACGGAATCGCGACATGCTTCCTGATCCCTTGAGCACCGCTCAATTCCTGCTGCAAAGCGGCCGCGTGCCGGAAGCGCGCGATGTGCTGGCGCAGGCCATTGGCGGCGGACAGGGCGGCGTGCAGGTTCATAGCCTGCTCGGCCTGGTACTGCACCAGTTGGGTGATTTGCAGGGCTGCCACCGTGAACTGCGCCAGGCGGTCCGGCTGGCGCCGCGGGACGGCGCGGCGCAGTTCGCGCTGGCCTCCATCGCCGCAGCGCTGGGCAAGGAAGAAGAAGCCGAAGCCTCTACCCGCCGCGCCATAAAGCTGGGGCTGGACGACATCCATTCCTATGTCCTGCTGGGACGGCTGTTCAACAAACAGGGCCGATTTGAAGAAGCCGAAATCGCCTGGCGCAAGGCAGTGCGCAAGGATCCCGCCCATGCCCAGGCCCAGCGCGAACTGGCGCAGCTGGTCTGGATGCTGACCGGCGATCTTGTGAAAGCGCGCGCCGAACTGGCTGCCGCGCCGCAGAGCCATGACATTGTCGCGGTGGCGGTGCGGCTGTTGCAGGATGCCGGCGACGAGGCGGGCGCCTGGGCGCTGGTTTGCAAGGCGGCCGACCGCGATCCCTCGCTGAATGTGCTGGCGGCGCGCACCGGATTGAAATTCGATCCGCAGGATTCCGACCGGCGCCTGGCGGTCACGACGCCCGGCATCACGCCGCAAGCGCGCGCCAAGGCGGAAATCGAAGTGGACCTGGCGCTGGGCGCCACCGCGCTTCTGGCAATGGCGTGGCGGCTCGCGGGCGATGCCCGCTACACCGCGCTGTATGATTATGACCGGCTGGTGAAAAGCTATCGCATCACCGCGCCGCAAGGCTGGAACAGTCTGGGCGATTACCTGCGCGATCTGGGCGAGGCGCTGGATGCGATCCACGGTCACTTGACCCATCCGGTAGGCCAGTCCTTGCGGCATGGCAGCCAGACTATGCGCAGCTTGCAGGATTATCCGAATCCGGCGATACGCGCGCTGTTTACCGCGATCAATGCGCCCATCCGCGCCCATATCGTCGCCATCGGCGACGGCCTCCAGGATTACGGTTTCGGCGGTGCCTGGTCGGTGCGGCTGAACAGCGGCGGTTTCCACATCAATCACATCCATCCCGAAGGTTGGCTGTCATCGGCTTTCTATGTGCGGGTGCCCGGAAAGATGGAAGGCCAGCAAGGCTGGCTGAAATTCGGGCAGCCCGGCCCTCCGACGTCACCGCCGCTGGGGCCCGATCATCTGGTCAGGCCCGAGCCCGGGCTGATGGTGCTGTTTCCATCGAACATGTGGCACGGCACGGTGCCGTTCATCGAGGATGACAAACGCCTGACCTGCGCCTTCGATATCGTGCGGCGCTGAAAGACCCGTGCGGAATTCCGGATCGATTATCTGGGAGCTTCCGAATTCTGGTGCGCCGTCTCTCTCTTCTTCCAATCCAAATACTCCCGCTTTACGTTTTGGTAGATTTCCCCCGCCGGCCCGACGCTGTGACCATAGGCGTCCATCGCACTTCCTGCTGCAATCGCATTGCAGTCAGCGCCGCGCCGAAAAGCTTGTGCAGCGAAATTGCTGTCTTCGGGGCGTGCGCAGCCCAAGAGGGCCACGCCGATCATGAAGTCGCCGATTGCGGCCCCTGCGAACCGCGGTCCAGTCTGCGGTATTTTCATGCTGCGCATCAAAGATCCAGATGCATGAATGGGTTGAACTTGCTGCGCTGGTAATCCGTAAACGCCTCCCCGTCGGAAAATCCGTAGCTGCGATAGAGCGCTTGGGCCGGATCAAAAGCGGGACCCGATCCCGTCTCCAGGCTGAGCAGCCGCATGCCATGGCCGCGCGCCTGCTATACGATGTGTTCGAGCAAGCGCCACCTCATAATCTTGCGCAGGAAATCCGGATGGGTGTGAACGAATTTATTTCGCCGGTCATGGCGTCGAGATGCTTCAGGGCGCCGATGCCTCAGACCGTGTCGCGCTCCCGCGCGGTCCAGACCGTCACTTCTGGGACCTTGAGGCCCGACAAGTTACCTTCCCGGATGTTCATCGCCACCCTCTGATGGCAGCCGTTTCGCGCTATCTTGGTCTTCGTAAAATGCGTTCACGCTCACCCGCGCCACGCCGCGCCGCTGCATTCCTAGCTCGCGCGCCGCAGCGGTGGAAACGTCGATGACGCGGCTTTTGGAGCGCGGGCCGCGATCCGTCACGCGGACCTTGACCCAGCGCTTGTTGCGCAGATTTGTGACCCGGACGATCGTACCGAAGGGCAACCAGGGATGGGCGGCGGTGAATTCTTCTGAATCGAAACTGGTCCCGCTGGCGGTCATTTTCTCGTTATGCCTCTGCCCGTAATAGGACGCTGGCCCGCTTTGGATGAAATAGGCCAGCGGGTTTCCTGCTTGCGTGATGAGCTGATGATGGCGGGTTGCAGGACGGGCGGCCACAGAGCCGGCCGACATGCACGCAATCAAAAGGATCATCAGTGGACGCATGTCCTATGCTAGATGCGTCAGGCGGCGATAGGACAGCGCCTCTGCGATTGTTCGATCAATATGTAACATTAAAGTCGACATCGCTCACATCATAGATGTTTTCCGCCTGCTCCGGCGCGACGCTGTAGGTCGCGTGTTAGATGCCGACGGCGCTGTTGTCCTTCGGCTCGCGATTGAAGGCCGCCCAGGCGGGAAAATGTTCGCCGTCCCAGTCATAGGAGATAAGTTTTTTAGTGCTTTCCCAATATTGCACGCTCATCACGTCGCAGCTGAAGATGAAATTTCGTAGCCACAACAGCCCGGCTTCGGATTTGCGCGCCAGTTCCGACTGCATGCGGGGCATGGCCACCGCCACGGCCCCCCCCCCGGCGGTTGACGGCCAACAGATTGTTGATCTGCCTTCCAATCGGGAACCGCGCAAAGGGCTTTTGGGGATGGGTCTGCTGACGTCCGGGAATGATCGCCATAGGGCGATCATGACTCACTCCGGCGCTACAGTCACCTTGATGCCGTCGGTCTCATCGCTGCAGATCACCTGGCAGCTCAGGCGCGAATTGGGTTCGACCGCCAGCGCCATGTCTAGCATGTCTATTTCTGCTTCCGACGGGGCGGGCAGCTTCTCGAACCAGCCGTCATTGATATAGACATGGCAGGTGGCGCAGGCGCAGGCGCCGCCGCATTCCGCCGCGATGTCCAGCCCGCCGTCACGCAGGATTTCCATCACACTCCAGCCGTCACGCCCTTCCAGCGTGCGCTCTTTGCCCTGGCGGTCGATGGCGTGGATCTTCACGAGATACCCAATTTTTTTTGCAGGTTGGACGACGAGGTCGTGTACTGGAAGCGCAGCTTTTCGTTCGGCCGGGCAATGTGGAACGCCGCCTGGGCCATCAGAGCGGCTTCATGGAAGCCGGACAATATCAGCTTCAGCTTGCCGGTATAGGTGTTGATGTCGCCGATGGCGAAGATGCCCGGTGTCTGGCTTTCAAAGCGCGCGGTGTCCACCGGGATCAGGTTTTCGTTCAGGTTGATGCCGAACTCGGCAATCGGGCCCAGCTTGATGGTCAGGCCGAAGAAGGGCAGGAAGGTATCAACTTCGTGATGCCACTCGTTCTTGTCATGGCCGGCCAGGGTCACGCCGGTCATCTTGCCGGGCTCGCCATGGATCGCCCTGACGCTGGCGACGTGGAATTTGACTTTTCCTTCCTTCTCCAGCTCGCGCATCTGGTTGACACTGTGGGCGGCGGCGCGGAAGCCGTCGCGGTGATGGATAAGTGTCATGCTCTTGGCCAGCGGCGCCAAGTTGACCACCCAGTCCAGCGCGCTGTCGCCGCCGCCGGCGATCAGGATGTTCTTGCCGCGGAAGGTTTCCATCTTGCGCACGGCGTAATGCACGCCGATGCCGTCACCGGCATTTTCAAAACTTTCGATGCCCGGCACCGGGGGGCGCTTGGGCTGGAAGGAACCGGCGCCTGCCGCGATCACCACCACCGGTGCGATCAATTCGGTGCCGGCGTCGGTCTTCAGCTTCCAGCGGCTGTCGGGCAGCTTTTCCAGGCTGGTCGCCATTTCGCTGAAATGGAATTGTGGATCGAATGGCTTGATCTGTTCCAGCAGCCTGTTCACCAGCTCCTGGCCGGTGACGATGGGCAGGCCGGGTATGTCGTAGATCGGCTTTTCCGGATAAAGCTCAGTGCACTGCCCGCCCGGGCGGTCCAGGATATCGACCAGGTGGCATTTGAGATCCAGCAATCCCAGTTCGAACACGGCGAACAGGCCGATGGGGCC
>JAPLPI010000216.1 GCA_026400305.1 Alphaproteobacteria bacterium
CACGAAAAAACAATGCACCCCGCCCTGTTCGGGCGAGGCGCATAGTGCATTGTTTTACTTTAGAAATTTGGAGCGGGCGAAGGGATTCGAACCCTCGACCCTAACCTTGGCAAGGTTATGCTCTACCCCTGAGCTACGCCCGCACTCCAAGACCGCGGGTTATGACCCAACACCAAGGGGGATTCAAGCAGCAAATCCTTAGGTTTGGGTTGCGCTTCCCCCCGCCATTTCCCGACAATTGGGATGCAAAAGGGGGCGATCTGGCGGATAACGGGTGAAACGCGGGCGATGGCTATGCCCTGCTGGCCCCCACCCTGTTGGTGACTGGGTGGGCCCTCGCCGCCCCCCTCGCCTTGATGGCCATTACCAGCCTGAAGGACCAAAGCGGCCTGGGCTTCGCCGCCGGCTGGACCCTGGACCAATATGGCTCGGTCCTGGGGCGCGCCAGTTACCGGTTGCTGTTCCTGCGCTCGATTGCGATCTCGGCGGTGGTGACCTTGCTCACCGTGGCGCTGGCCTATCCGAGCGCACCCACCTCCCGTTGGGCCAGGCGCCCCAGAAAAGGACTGTTGCCGAACACCACAGCCAGCAAGGTTTCGGCGCTGGCGAAGCCTTGCTCGGCCAATGCCTCTTTCACGCGGGTGACACGGGTGGGATCAAAGGGCAGCGACAGGACGCGAAGCATCCCGTCTTATAGCCTACTCAGCCGCACTTTTGAGCGGCGTGCCTGGCAAGGCGCGCATAGTGGATTTTTGGAAGCGAAGTACCGCCTTCAGCCCGGTCGGTGTATTGTCTTCCAGCATCAGGTCAGCGCCGTGATAATGCGCCACCGCCGCCACCAGCGACAGGCCAAGCCCCGTGCCGGGGGAACTGCGGCTGGCTTCCAGCCGCACAAAACGTTCGATCACGCGCGGCCGGTCGGCCAGCGGGATGCCCGGACCGGTATCGGAGACGGACAAGTCCACGACCTCGTCGTTGACGGCGGTGGCGATGCGCACCTGGCCGCCCGCCGGGGTGTATTTTATGGCATTATCCACCAGATTGGCCAGCGCTTGGGCGACCAGGCTGCGATTGGCTTCGACCCCCGCGGGCGGACCCGGCAGCAAGGTCAGCAATATTTTCTTTTCGTCCGCCAGCGGCTCATACAATTCGGTCACGTCGGCAGCGACTTCGCCCAAATCCAGCGGCGACATGGCGGCGCGGGCGGTGCCGGCACCGGTTTCGGCGATCAGCAACAGCGCGTTGAAGGTGGCGATCAGCTGGTCGGTCTCGGCGATGGCGCGCTCGATCTCGCCGGCCTGGGCGCCGCTGGTATTCAGCCGCGCGACCGATTCCTCCAGTCGGTTGCGCAAACGGTTCAGCGGCGTGCGCAGATCATGCGCCACGCTGTCGGTCACCTCGCGCATGCCCTTCATCAGCCGCTCGATGCGGTCCAGCATCCGGTTCAGGTTTTCCGCCAAGGCATCGAACTCGTCGCCCGAACCGGCCAGCGGCACCCGCCGCGTCAGGTCGCCGGCAATAATCTCGCCCGAGGTGCGGTTGATGGCATCCAGTCGCCGAAGCATGTTGCGTCCGATCAGCGCCCCGCCCGCCGTACCCAGCAGCAGGATCAGCAACACCGTCCAGGGCAAGGTGGTGGTGAACATGCGCTCGGTCAGGTAGCGGTCATGAACGTCCTGAGAGACCAGCAGCATGAAATCACCTGGCACCAGCAGGACGCGGCCGCGGGCGCGGCGAGCTTTCAGCTTGCCGTCCACCGGGCGCTCATAGTTGAACTCGACAAGACTACCCATCTCGGACAGTTGCGGCCAGAAAGCCAGGTTGCCCGCCAGCACATGATGCTTGTTGTCCGACAACATGTAGAGCGCCTGGCCCTGATGCAGGGTGCGCGCACGCACCGTCTCCACCAGGCCCGGCAGGCCGAAATGCTGATACTCCTCGCGAAGGCCGGTGATCTCGGCCTCGATGATCCGGTCGGTCTGGCCGTCCAGGGCGCGGCGGGTGTTCCAATAGGTGAAGAACAACAGCGCAGTCACCGAAAAGGCGAACAGCAGCACATAGACAAGGACGATACGGAACGCCTGGGTCTGCAGGAGACCGGGCTTAGTGCGCACGAATCATGTAACCAGCGCCGCGCACGGTATGCAGCAGCGGGGCTTCGAATCCCTTGTCGATCTTGGCGCGTAACCGGCTGATATGCACGTCGATCACATTGGTCTGGGGATCGAAATGATATTCCCACACGCTTTCCAGTAGCATCGTGCGAGTCACCACCTGGCCGGCATGACGCATTAAGTATTCCAGCAGGCGGAATTCGCGTGGCTGCAATTCGATATCGGTGCCGCTCCGCTTGGCGGCGCGCGACAGAAGATCCAGTTCCAGATCGCCCACATCCAGCCGCGTCTTGACGCCCACCGGCGAGCGGCGGCGCATCAGCGCGTCGACCCGCGCCAGCAGTTCGACAAAGGCATAGGGCTTGGTGAGATAATCATCGCCGCCGGCCTTGAGGCCCTTCACCCGGTCGTCCACTTCGGATAGGGCCGACAGGAACAGCACCGGGGTGGAATTGCCATGCTCGCGCATCTCCGCCACCAGCTTGAGGCCGTCCAGCTTTGGCAGCATGCGGTCCACGATGGCCACGTCATAGGGCCGCGACAATGCTAGGCTCAGGCCAGTCTCGCCGTCCCCCGCATCGTCCACCACATGACCGGATTCCTTCAGCCCCTGCACCAGGTAACGCTGGGCTTCCAGATCGTCTTCAATCACCAGAATACGCATTCACTCTCCCGATCATGCGCGGAAGGAAAAAGGGCGCGAGGTTGATCCCGCGCCCGGATACTTAGGTCTTGTCGATGTCGATGGCGACAAAGCCGGTGCCGCCCTGGCTGTGCGCCACCAGCAACAGCACGCTGGAGCGGCCGCCCTTCTTGGCTTCGGCCACGCCCGACTGGAAGTCGGTCGGGGTGCGCACGATCTTGTTGCCCACCCGCAGCACCACGTCGCCGGGCTGCAGGCCCTTTTCAGCGGCATCGCTGTCAGGATCGACCTTGGTGATCACCGCACCATTCATCACGGCCTCGGCGATGTTGAAGGTCTTCTTGGATTCCGGCGTCAGGGACGACAGGCCCAAGCCAGCGGCGGTGGCGCTGGACGGCGACAGCGCGCCTTCCTTGGCGGGCGCGTTGGAGGCCAGCTGCGCCGCATCGGGACGGGTGGCGATGTTTACCTTCACCTGCATGAGCTTGCCCTGGCGGACCACCGAGAAGGTGGCGGTCTGGCCGGTGGGCACGCTGGCGACCTTGCGGGTCAGGTCGGTGGCATCTTCCACCGCCTGACCGTTGATGGCGGTGACGATGTCGCCCTGCTCGAATCCGGCCTTGGCGGCGGGGCCATTGGGAACGACCTCGGCGACCATAGCGCCCTTGGAGTCCTTGATACCCAGCGAGGACGCGATCTCCGGCGTCACGCTCTGGATATTCACGCCCAGATAGCCGCGGGTGACTTTACCCTTGGCCTTGAGCTGGTCCACCACGTCATGGATCAAGCTGGCGGGAATGGCAAAGCCGATGCCGACACTGCCGCCCGAGGGCGAGAAGATCATCGAGTTCATGCCGATCACCTGTCCGCGCAGGTCAAAGGTCGGACCGCCCGAATTGCCGCGGTTGATGGGCGCATCGATCTGGATGAAGTTGGTATATTGCTGGGCGGAGTCGATATTGTTGCGGCCCAGCGAGGACACGATACCAGCGGTCACTGAGTTGGACAGGCCGAAGGGATTGCCCACAGCCACCACCCAGTCGCCCACGCGCAGCCGCTTGTCGTCGCCGAACTCCACGATCGGCAGCGGACGATCGGATGTGATCTTCAGAAGGGCGACATCGGTTACCGGATCGGTGCCCACCAGCTTGGCGATGAACTCGCGCTTGTCCGGCAGGGTAACGGTGATCTTCTTGCTGGCGTCCACCACATGGTTGTTGGTGACAACATAGCCGGTCTTGTCGATGATAAAGCCCGAGCCAGCGCTGAGCGCCTTGTGCGGCTGCTGCGGCTGCTGCGGCTGCTTCTGGCCCTGTCCGAACTGATTGAACAGGTCGCGGAACGGCGCGGGGATATTGTCGTCGCCGCCGTCATTCTCGGTGGTGGTGGTTTCGGACTTGATGGTCACCACCGCAGGGCTGACGCGCTCCACTAGGTCGGCGAAGCTGAAGGGGGCACTGTTTTCCAGCATGCGCGGAGCGCGGGCATCGCCCTCATTGGCGGCGACCATGGTGGGGGTGCCGACGACCTGAACGGCCCGTACCGGCGGCAACAGCGCGAAGGCCCCAAGACTGACCACCACGATGGCGGCGGCGCCGCTCATGGCGACCACACGGCGCTGACGTAGCGAAGGCTTGGGAAGGCGGGAAAAGATGCCCGGCTGGGGCGAGTTATCATTCTGCATGGGGGCTCCTTGTAGCCAGTCTTTTTCGACCGGGCTGTGGCTTAGGTATAAGCATAACATGGACAAATTACGTCCAGTATATTACAACTATGTAATCTATTAAGCGCTTCTGGCAGCCGCCTTTTTGACCACCATCCACGCTACCGCACCGCCCGCGCCCAGCACCAAAAAGGGCGCCAGCCAGAGCAGCCAAGTATCGGGCTGCACCGGCGGCTTCATCAGGATGACGTCGCCATAGCGCGCCACTAGGAAGTCCTGGACTTGGGCGTCGCTTTGCCCGGCGGCGATCTGCTCGCGGATCAGGCGGCGCACATCGGCGGAAAAAGGCGAACCAGACTCATCCACATTCTCCCCGGCGCAAACCAGGCAGCGGAACTGGCGCTGCAGATTGCGGGCACGCGCTTCCATCGCCGAATCCGAAAACGTGTCAGCAGCCGTAGCGGCAGCGGAGGCCGAGTTGGAAAAGACAGGCGCCGCCAGCGCAGGCGCCATCAGCAGCAGGAAGGCAAGGACGGCTTTCATTCGGTAGGGCTTCATTCTGCGGCTTGGGCCACCGGGGGCGCGGCGGGTTCGCGCGCGGGCGCGCGCAGGCGGCCCCACAGGCTCAGCATCCCGCCCAGCGCCATGATCAAACCGCCGATCCAGATCAGCGGCGCCAGCGGCGAGACATAGGCGCGCAAGGCAAAGCGGCCATCGCCCCGCTCATCGCCCAGCGCCAGGTAAAGATCGCGCAGGCCGGTGGTGCGGATGGCGGTGTCGCTCATGTCCTGGCCTTCGGCGGGATATAGCCGGTGCTCGGGCTGCAGAACCGCGCCGGGTTTACCACCGTCCATCACCGCGATATGGGCGCGGTCGGCGATGTAGTTGGGGCCTTTCACGCGACTCACCCCGTCAAAGCGCAAGGTGTAAGGCCCCACCGTGAAGCTCTGTCCCGGCGCCGCGACCGTGATCGCCTCGCTGCGCCAGGCGGTGGTACCGGCCACGCCCATCAAGGTGATGCCAAGCCCGGCATGCGCCAGAGCGGCGGCAAACGCGGACGCGCGCGCGCCTTTGCGTTTGCGCACATCGATGATCGAAGCACCGATCAGCCAAGCGGCGACGGCGAAGGCGCCGGTGGCAGCGATGGTGCGCGGCGCAACAATAGCCAGCACCGCGATGGCGGCAATCGCGGCCAGGCCCAGCGCCGGATAGAGCGAGTGCCAGACGGCTTTCAGGTCGCCGCGCTTCCAGCCCAGTTGCGGGCCGAACGGCACCAGCAGCAGCAGGGCAAAGAAAATGGGTGCGAAGGTAATGGCATAATAGGGCGGACCCACCGTGATCTTGGTGCCGTTCAGGGCATCCAGGATCAGGGGATAGAGGGTCCCTGCGAAGACGCAGGCGCAGGCCGCAACCAGGAAGACATTGTTCAGCAGCAACGCGGTCTCGCGGCTGGCAGGCTCAAACGCCGCGCCGCCCTGCAGGGTGGGCGCGCGCCAGGCGAACAGCGCCAGCGCCCCGCCGATGGCCAGCGCGATCAGCACCATGATGAAGAAGCCGCGCGCGGGATCGGAGGCAAAGGCATGCACCGACGACAACACGCCGGAGCGCACCAGGAATGTACCAATCAGCGACATGGAGAAACCGGCGATCGCCAGCAGCAGGCTCCAGGTGCGGAAGGCGCCGCTTTTTTCCGTGGCCAGCGCCGAATGCAGCAGCGCGGTGGCAATCAGCCAAGGCATGAGCGAGGCATTCTCCACCGGGTCCCAGCCCCAGAAACCGCCCCAGCCCAGTTCATAATAGGCCCACCAGCTGCCCAGCGCGATGCCACAGGTCAATGCGATCCAGGCGATCAGCATGAAGGGCCGCGCGGCGCGCGCCCATCCGGCTTCACCGACCAGCAGTGCGGCGGCGGCATAAGAAAAGGAGGCCGACAGCCCGACATAGCCAGCATAGAGCATCGGCGGATGCATCGCCAAGCCGGGATCCTGCAGAAGCGGCGTCAAGCCTGCGCCTTCGAACGGTGCCGGGTCCAGACGCAGGAACGGATTTGAGGTGAAGAGGATGAACAGGATGAATGCCGCCGCCAGCAGGCCCTGAACGCCCAGCGCGCCGCTGGTCAGCCGTTCACCGCCGCGCTGCAGGAGCGCGACCATGCCGGCATAGAGCGCCAGCACCAACACCCACAGCAGCATAGAGCCTTCGTGATTGCCCCACACGCCGCTGATTTTATAGACCAGCGGCTTGAGCGTGTGGCTGTGGCCGGCCACCAGCGCCACGGAAAAATCCGACGTGATGAAGGCATAGGTCAGCGCGGCAAATGACAACACGATAAAGACCAGAAAGCCCAACGCCGAACTTGTGGCGACACGGCGGGCGGTATTGGCTTCCGTGCGCGTGCCGATCAGACCCGCCACCGCCATCACCAGCGACAGCGCCAGGGCAAAACAAAGCGCCAGCTGACCCAGCTCGCCGGTCATTCCGCGCCTTCTTTCCAGCGGCCGCTTTTCTTCAGCGCCGCCACGACCTCGGGCGGCATGTATTTCTCGTCATGCTTGGCCAGCACTTCGGCGGCAATGAAGGTGCCATGCGCATCCATCGCGCCGGTGGCGACCACGCCCTGGTTTTCGCGAAACAAGGCCGGCAGCACGCCGACAAATTCGGCGGGCACACTGCCCTTGCCGTCGGTGACGCGGAATTTCACTTCGGCGCCGGCGCCGTGCGTGACGCTGCCTTTTTCCACCAGGCCGCCCAGGCGGAAAGCTACGCCCTCGCTGACGCCGCCGGCCGCAACATCGGCCGGGCTGTGGAAGTACATGATGTTCTGGCCCAGCCCATAGCGGATCAGCACGGCCAGCACCGCGCCCACCGCGACCAGAGCGGCGGCAAAAGCCAGGCGGCGTTTCTTCTTGGCGTTCATTCAGTGACCGCCGCCCTTGTGCAGGATCTGGTCGGCGATGCCGGTGTCATAACCGACACCTTCGGGGGTCAGCGCGATTTCGTTGGGCCATGCGCACTGGATCAGCCCCTTGCGGGCCAGGGCGTTCCACACACTTTCATTTTCAAGGCCGGTGGCGTCGCTGCCACGCACCGTGGCGTCGCCCAGGTGAAAGTGATCGCCATGGGCATGGGGAAAGGCGGTGATGGCGGTGTCGCCATCGGGCGTGGGCTTGGACGCATCCGGAATCTGCGCGATGGCCTGCAACAGGGTCAGGGTGCGTAGCTGCAGCGGATTGAGCTTGGCGGGATTGGTTTTGGGCGGCATGACGGTCCGGATAAAGAAAAACGACCCGGATCATACCGGCCCGGCCGTTTCTAAGCAAAATTCCTCTTAACGCGCCTTAACGCGCTGGATTTTGTTCTCTGGCCGGGATCGGGGAGCTATGTGGGCACTTAAGCCCATGAGCGATCCCGCGACGCCGCCATAGGACAAAAACAAGCCCTAGTGGTGACGACCGCCGCGGAACCCCCGGTGACCAACACCCCAGCCGCCAAAGCCAAACGAGAAGCTCGGGCCGTAATAAGCCGGGCCGTAATAATAGGGGTAATAGGGCGCACCATAGGGCCGGTAATAGCCCGGCAGAGGCGGAGGCGGAGGCGGAGGCGACGGATAGTCGCCGTAATCGCCATAGTCCCGGCGGTCATAGGCGGCGGCCTGGCGGCCACCATCTTCGTGCATGCAGTCATAATAGGCGCGAGAATAGTCGGCCTCGACATCGCGCGCCGAATGGCGAGCATTGTCGGCGCCGACCGCGGTTCCAGCGATCAAGCCGGCGCCTGCACCGGCTGCGGCGCCAAGGCCAGCATTGCCGGCTGCCGCGCCCAGCAAGGTGCCCAGCACCGCGCCGCCCAGAAGGCCGCCAACGGTGCCGCGGGTCTGTTCGTCACGCGCCGCTTCGCGCGGGGTGGTGTAACCGGTGCGGGCTGCCGCATCGCGGCGGCAGAACACATCGCGGTCAGCAGCGGCCTGTTGGCCGCTCTGCGAAGCGGACGGGGCGCTACTGGAATCATAGGCGCCGCGCTGGTCGGCGGACGGACCGCGGTCATCATCGTCATATTCCGGAGCGCTACGTGCGCTGTTGGACGAATACAAGACGGCGATAAGCGGCGTGCGGAACATTTCGAACGTCTCCATAATCTCCCCTCTGGCAACTGTGAGGATTACGTAGGAAACGCCCCCGCCGGTTCAATGTCAAAGACTGAAAAAGCTATATTTTTGCGAGATGGTCGAACGCAAGGCCAAGGCCCCGGGCTAGCCCGGCGCGCTGACGTCATTGCCGGTATAGGTGATCGTCGCCGGCTGAAAATCCCAACCGCGCAAAATTTTCAGCGCCGCTTCCAACCCATCCTTCACCGCCCCGCGCGCGATCGCCTCCAGCATCTGCTCGGTGTTGAGCGACACCGTCGCCGCCTGATAGCCGCGCGGGCCCGGCCACAACAGGAACAGGGGTATCGAACTGGTGACGCCGGTGACCACGAAATGCTGGAACCATCTTTGCCGCACAGTCTTCAGAGGATTGGCCACCAGCATCAGGCCAATACCGGTGGACAGATCGAAGTCTTCGCTGATGCCTTCGGTCTCGACATAGGCCAGCACGCCCGATTTGTCCGGCCGCCAGTCCTCGTCGAAAATGTCCACCGTCCGCCAGGCGCAATAAAAGGCACGGCACACTGGCTGGCGGCTGTCATAGATAGCGCACTCTGCACCAACACAATGGCGGCAGGCCGCACCCGACAGTTTCTGGATTTCCGGCTTGTTAATGGAAGGCGCCGTGCAACAGACGGTGCAGGTGCCGCATTCCCGCCCAGGTATCAAGGTCATGCCGTCCCACATGGCGCAACCTTGGCATGGCCGCCCCCGCCCCGCACCTTGAATCCGCCGCAAATATCGGTCAGCTATCCGCCCCATGCCGCTTCCCGACAAAGACGATCTGCGCCAGCGTACCAAAGCGGCCAAGCCCTATGGTCCGGCCTTCGCCATCATCATGGCGATACTCGCGGTGCCGCTGTCCCTGCTGTACCTGACGCCGCTGGTGCTGGGCCTGTTCGGGCTGATCGGCCTG
>JAPLPI010000106.1 GCA_026400305.1 Alphaproteobacteria bacterium
GAGCGTCCGATCAACGCCTTCAGGCCGCCTAGGCCTTCGGCCCAGGTGAGGGCATCCAGATAATCTTCCACCGCCACCATGGAAGGGGTGTTTATGGTCTCGCCTTCAAATATGCCTTCGACGATCTTGCCGCCCTTGGTCATGCGGAAGATTTTTGGCAGCGGCCAGGGCGGGGTGTAGGATTCGAGACGCGCCACTGCGCGGGGGGACAGGATCAGGATGCCGTGCGCGGCTTCGCCGCCCAGCACTTTCTGCCAGCTGAAGGTGGTGACATCCAGCTTGTCCCAGGGCAGGTCCATCGCAAAGGCGGCGCTGGTGGCGTCGCAGATGGTCAGGCCTTCGCGGCTGGCGGGAATCCAGTCGCCATTGGGCACTTTCACGCCGCTGGTGGTGCCGTTCCACACGAACACTGCGTCGTGCGAGGGATCATATTGCTTGAGGTCGGGGATCTCGCCATACGCGGCCTTGAAGACGCGCGCGTCCTTCAGCTTCAGCTGCTTGACCGTGTCGGTGACCCAGTCCTCGGAAAAGCTTTCCCAGGCGAACAGGTCGACGGGGCGTGCGCCCAGCATGGACCAAAGCGTCATTTCGACGGCGCCGGTGTCGGAGGCCGGCACAATGCCGAGGCTATAATCAGCAGGTATGCCCAGCAGCTTCTTGGTGCGCTCGATGGCGTCCTTCAGCTTGGCTTTGCCGGGCTTGGAGCGGTGGGAGCGTCCCACCAATGCGCCCTTCAGGGCTTCGGGTGTCCAGCCGGGGCGCTTGGCGCAAGGACCGGAGGAAAAAAAAGGCCGTGCGGGACGCACAGCCGGAATAACTACATCAGTCATCGAGTTTCATTCCTTCCAGAATGATAGCACCTCGTTGGGGAGGTGTGGCCCGGCGCCGATATAGGCGTGCATGCTACCCGCGTCAACGCAAAGATTTGCGAAAAGACCGCAGGGAACAGTGCGGCCTGTTGGTGCGTTGTCCAACAGCCGAAAAATGTCAGGAACTTCCATGGCTTCCGTTGCTTTTGACAATGCCACCAAGCCCCGCAAGGCCCCGCCCGCGCAAAACCTGCCGATGGACCAGGCGGCCTTCATCATCGTCAAGGCGCACGAATATGACGTGAAGGAAGAAGGCAGCGATCCCGATGAGTGTTCCAATCCCGCCGATGACGGCCAGACCGATTTACTGACCAAAAAGGCCGTTGATCCGGTACGTGAGGAGTTGTTGGGCACGATTCGTAGCCTGAACGATGCCGAACGCATCAAACTGGTGGCGCTGGCCTGGCTGGGCCGCGGCACCTATGACATTGACGAATGGAAAGAGACGGTCGCGACCGCGAAAACCGAACATTAGCGCCGCACTGCGGAGTATCTGCTCGATCTGCCGCTCCTGGGCGATTACATGGAAGACGGCCTGGCCATGTTCGACGAAGGCATTGTCGATGATGCCAACAAGACCGAAGGCGTAGACGGCGAGAACGAGCCGCTGGGCAATATGCGAGACAAGCTCGCGCGTCAGTAGTCAGCGCCGTTCTTTTGCGTCGTGAGTTTGTCGCGCCATCGCCCATATACTATTCGTACACTTCGCTCGGCTCTCCTGCTCGCGCCACAAAATTCCTGGCACTGAAATTCAAACTTCGATTTCGCCTGTCAGGTAAAGCGCGCAAGTCCCTTGGATAATTGTGCGAGCGCCGTCGTCGGTGCACAGAAGATCTCCACCGCGCGGTGATGCCTGGCGCGCCTTCAACGTCTTCTTGCTCAATCGCTTGGCCCAAAACGGCGTCAGTGCGCAATGGGCCGATCCAGTCACCGGATCTTCCGGCACGCCATAATGCGGCGCGAAGAAGCGCGAAACCATGTCATAGGGTTGGCCGCCACCGGCCGAAGTGGCCAGCACAGAGCCCGCGCCAACTTGCATCGCCACCTGTTCCAGATCAGCTTTCAACTCCAGCTCCTTCACCTGCTCCGGTGTCTCCCACACTGCGATCAAAGCCTTGGCCCCGGCGCCGCCCTTGGCGCTGATATGCAGTTCTTTCGGCGGGGCACCGCCCAATGCCTCGCCTAGCGCTTCGGAAAAGCCGGCGGGTGGTGTGAAAGGTTCGCTGTCTGCAGAGGGCAGGGACATGACATTGCCAGTGCCCCCACGCGTCACCACCAGCTCCCCAGAGCGCGGGGCAAAGCACACTTCGTTCA
>JAPLPI010000197.1 GCA_026400305.1 Alphaproteobacteria bacterium
GTCGCTGGGCCCGAACAGCTGGGCGCTGGCGGGCGCGCAGAAGAGCGAAAACGCCAGAACCAAAACCGCGATGCGCAGGATCATGACAAAAGACCTCTGAAAGCAAAAAGCGGCGCGGGACTAATCCCACGCCCCTATTCAAAACAAACGCAAGTTACGAATTGGCACCGCCGGTGACGATGGTCACGCCGCGGCGGTTCTGCGCCCAGCAACCCTCGTTCGATTCGGTGCAGATCGGACGCTCCTTGCCGTAGGACACGGTTTCGACGCGGCCGGTGGAGACACCCTGGCTGACCAGATACTCCTTCACCGCATTAGCGCGGCGGGCGCCCAGCGCCAAATTGTATTCGCGGGTGCCGCGTTCGTCGGCATGACCTTCAACCGAGACGCGAACCGCAGGATACTTGGCGAGCCAGGCGGCCTGGCGGCCCAGGATGCCCTTATCGGCGTCCTGGATGCTGTACTCGTTGTAGCCGAAATGGACGGTGTCGCCGACATTGACGCGGAAATCCTCGGCGCTGCCGGGCAGGATCGAGGAGGTGACCGGCGCGGGAGCCGACGGGGCCGGCGGCGGAGTCGGTGGCGGGGCAGTGTTCACGGCTTCCTGCTTGTGCGTGCAGGCGCCCAGAACGAGGGCCGCCGACAGGCAGGTAAATTTCAGACAACGGGAAAAATACATCATAACTGGAATCTCCTAGCAGCGAGACCGCGGTGCGACGGCGCCAACGATTAAAAAATAATACACCTGAATTGAGAAAAGAAAAAAACCAAAATTACAGTTTATATTAGGACAATCATAGGAAGATTGCCCTACTGAATCAAGGGTGACCATGCCGGATCGGAGGCCGAACCGGGTGTCAGAACCCGCCGCTCGTTGCGACCGGTCACATCCACCGACCAGATGGACGAGCCGCGGCCGCCGGGGGCCTCACGGCCGAACATCAGAACGCGGCCATTGGGGGCCCAGGTCGGTCCCTCGTCGCGACCACCATTGGTGATGATGCGTTCGCCAGAACCGTCGCTGCGCATCACGCCGATGCTGAACTGAACTCCCTGCCGCCGGGTGAACGCGATCAGGTCACCGCGCGGCGACCAGACCGGGGTACCGTTGGCACCGGCGCCAAAGCTGATGCGGCGCTGGCCCGAACCGTCCACATTCATCAAATAGATCTGCTGGCCGCCGCCGCGGTCCGATTCAAAGACGATCTGCTTGCCGTCAGACGAAAAGCTGGGGGCGGTGTCGATGCCCGGATCGGTGGTCAGCCGGTGCATGGCGCGGCTGCGCAGATCCATCACATAGATGTCGGAATTGCCCCCGGTCTCGAGCGTAAGCGCCACCTGGTTGCCGTCCGGCGAGAAGCGCGGCGAGAAAGTCATGTTGGGGAAATCGCCCAGCCGCTCCTGCTTGCCGGTTTCGATATCGAACAGGTACACGCGCGGCTTGCCCCCGATATAGGACATGTAGGCGATCATCTGGGCGGTCGGATTGAAGCGCGGCGTCAGCACCATGTAGTCGCCGCGGGTCAGGAAGATGGGGTTGGCGCCATCCTCGTCCATGATCGCCAGTCGCTTGACCCGCTTGATGGCGGGGCCGCTTTCCGAAATGAAGACGATGCGGGTGTCGAAATAGCCTTTCTCGCCGGTAATGCGCTCATAGATGGCGTCCGACACCATATGCGCGATGCGCCGCCAATTCTCGGGCGTGGTGAAAAATTGCAGGCCCAGGATCTGGCTTTGGCCGAAAACGTCCCACAAGCGGAAATCCACCCGCAGACGGCCATCCGGCTGCAGGGTCACCTGACCGGTCACCAGACCCTGGGCGGTGATGGCGCGCCAACTGCCGAAGTTGGGCACGGCGTTGATGTTGGTGGCATGCTCGGCAAAGCCGCGCGGGTCCAAGGGGCGGAACAGGCCGGAGCGTTCCAGGTCGGCGCGCACGACGCCGGCGACATTGGCGCCCACCTGAGGATCGCCCAGGAAATCGGGAATGGCAATGGGCAGGGGCTGGGCGTTGCCCTGGGTCACGTCCACCTGCAGCGCGGCGTAGGCGGGGGCCGTCCAAAGGGCCGCCAATGCGGCAAACAGGACCAGAAATTTCTTCATGCCGGTCTCCAGCGAATATTGAATGTCAGTAACATGGCTCCAACATGGCAAGGCCCTGAAGGTTCCACGATTATTGGCCCATCATCTGGCGCGGATCAAAGCGCAAGGGATTGATTTCCCGCCACAAAGCATAGCGATCAGGCGGCAGCCGGTAAGGCTGGCACTGATAGATGGCGCGGCTGGCGGCTTCTGCGGCGGCGCGGGTATAGCCGTTGCCGGCCGCATGGGCCGCCGTGCCGGGCGTCATCTGCAAGCGTCCCACCGAGCCATCGGGATTGAGGGACAGATCATAGTCCACGATCAGGTCGCGCGCGTCGGGCGCGCCGGTGGGCGGCGACCAGCATCGATAGATCTGGCTCTTAAGTGCATCGGCGATGTCGGCTGTCATCAGGTTGCCCGCGCCGATGCCCTGGATCACGCGTGGCCCGGCCTTGGCGGTCTTTACCGGCTTTTCCGGCGCGGTCAGCTTGTTGAGCAACGCATTAAAGTCCTGCGCCGTCTCCTTCTTGGTGGGCTGGGGCTTTTCCACCGGCAGGGGCTTTTCCTTGGCGATCTTGAAATCGAGCACTGGCGGCTCGGGCGCGGGCTCGACTTCCTGCATGTGCGGCTCGGGCGGGACTTCCAGCGCGGGCGGCTGGGGCATGTCCATCTTTTCCGGCTCGGGCGTAGGCGGAGCCTGGGCGGCGACATTGGTCGTGTCGGCGATGGTCACCAGGTCCACCGGCACGACATGGCTTTCTTCGGGTGTGTCGAAGCTGCGATGAAAGGTGATCAGGGCGGTGGCCAGGATCAGGCCGTGAAACAGCAGCGAGCCCACGATGCTGTAGCTGGGTTCGCGCGCAGTGGTGGGACGCAGACGCCGCATGGGGGCTTGCGCCGCCACCTTACGGCGCGTCGGGCTTGGGCTTTGCGACATCGGTAACCAGTCCGATATGGGTGAAACCGCTGGCGGCGAGGATGCCCATCACTTCCATCACCTTGCCGTAATTGGCCTGGGTGTCGCCGCGCACAAAGATGCGCTGGTTGTAGCCGTTGGAGGCGATGGCGGTGAGCTTGTCTACCAGGGCGGCTTCGGGCACCTGCTCCTTCTGTAGGAAGATGGCGCCATCGCGCCGCACGGTGATGGACAAGGGCTCGCGGTCCTGGCCCAGCGCCGGCGCCTTAGTCTTGGGCAGGTCCACCGGCACGCCCACGGTGAGCAGGGGCGCGGTGACCATGAAGACGATTAGCAGCACCAGCATCACGTCCACAAAGGGCGTGACGTTGATTTCCGCCATGACGCGGCGGCGCATCCGGCCACGTCCGCGCGAAGAGGTGTGCTGGATACCACCCGCCATCAGCGGGCCTTTTCGTCGAGCTGGCGCGACAGGATGGCGGAGAACTCGTCCGCGAAGGCGTCGAGCTGGTTCACATAACGGCCGATCTCGGCCACGAAGCGGTTGTAGAAGATGACCGCGGGAATGGCGGCGAGCAGGCCCATCGCGGTGGCGAACAGGGCTTCCGCGATGCCGGGCGCCACCACAGCCAAGGTCGTGTCATGGCGTGCGGCGATAGCGGAGAAGCTGTTCATGATGCCCCACACCGTGCCGAACAGACCGACAAAGGGTGAGACCGAGCCAATGGTGGCCAACATGCCCAGATTCTTCTCGATGCCGTCTACCTCGCGCAGGATGGTGACGCTCATCGCCTTTTCGATGCGCTCCTTGACGCCACCGATCATTGACTCGCGCAAGGGGTTGGGACCTTCAAAGGCGCGGCGCCATTCGCGCAAGCCCGCGATGAACATGGCGGCCAGGGGATGGTCGTTCTTGGCCGCAAACGCCTGGTAGAGTTCGTCCAGCGACTGGCCCGACCAGAACAGCTTCTCAAATCGCCGCGCCTTGCGCTTGAGGTTCGACAGAGTAACCAGCTTGTTGAAGATGATGGTCCAGGACCATAACGAAGCCACCAGCAACAGGATCATAACCGCCTTCACGATGGAGTCGGCGCGCATGAACATCGAAACGATGGAGAAGCTGCCCAGCACATCGGTCGCCGATCCGGCGCTGGCGGCAACATCGGGTGGCGGAGCCAGACCTTGGCTTTGTGCCGCAGGGCCGACCGGGGCCGAGATGGGAGCGCTCTGGACGCCCTGCGCGAGTGCCATGGCGGGCGCGGCAACCAGAATCAGGAAAGCGGCGACGATTTGCTTGATCATGAAAAACCTTTTGGCGCCAACGGACTATGACATGTTCATGGCCCGTGATGGTGGCCGGAATATGACGAATATTCTCAAGTGTCTTCTGCGGTCACGTATGGCGCAAGAGTCTCCAGCACGTTTTTGGGCAACCTGCGTAACTTCCCCGTTAGCGTGATCATGCAGGCTTCGATCCGTCCTTCGACCAGCAGCATTTCGCCACAAAAGATCTTCTGGACCACATTGATCCGCGCCCCGGACATGCCGGTCAGCACCGAATGGACCGCAATCTGGTCGTCCAGCCTGGCGGGGCGGTGATATTCCACGGCGATGCGGCGCAGGGCCCAGGCCGAGGGCTCTTCGTCATCCAGCTTGGCGCAGGAAATGCCGGCCAGCCGGAAGAACTCGGTGCGGCCGCGCTCCATGTAGCGCAGGTAATTGGCGTGATAGACCACACCCGACAGATCGGTGTCCTCGTAATAGACGGCAATGGGAAGGACATGGGTCCTGCCGTCGAAGGTGCCGAGCCCCTTAAGCGCTTTAGTCATCGCTGCCGCCCGTGAACAGGCCGGTCTGGACCACCGCCTGCGGCGGCGAGGTCAGGCCCAGATGACCATAGGCCGCCGAAGTCAACATCCGGCCGCGCGGAGTGCGCTGCACCAGGCCCTGCTGCATCAGGTAAGGCTCGACGATATCCTCGATGGCATCGCGCGCCTCGCCCAGTGCCGCGGCGATGGTTTCGATGCCCACCGGGCCGCCACTGAAATTCTCGGCAATTAAAGTCAGATAGCGGCGGTCGAAGGCATCCAGGCCCTTGGCATCCACTTCCAGCCGCGTAAGCGTGGCATCGGCGATCTTGGCATCCACGGATGCATGCTTGGCGACGGCCGCGAAGTCGCGCACCCGCTTGAGCAGGCGCCCGGCGATACGCGGAGTACCGCGGGAACGGGCGGCGATCTCGCGTGCCCCGTCGCGGGTCAGGTTGAAGCCCAGCACCTTGGCACCGCGCTCGACGATCAAAAGCAATTCATCGGAAGTATAGAAATTCAGCCGCACCGGGATGCCAAAACGGTCGCGCAACGGCGTGGTGATCAGGCCCGAGCGGGTGGTGGCGCCGACCAGCGTGAAGGGCGCCAGCTGGATCTTCACCGAGCGCGCCGAAGGCCCCTCGCCGATCACCAGGTCAAGTTCGTAATCCTCCATCGCCGGATACAGAATTTCCTCCACCGCCGGGTTGAGGCGATGGATTTCGTCGATGAACAGAACGTCGCGCGGCTCCAGGTTGGTGAGGATCGCCGCCAGATCGCCCGCCTTGGCCAACACCGGCCCGGATGTGGAACGGAAATTCACACCGAGTTCACGCGCCACGATCTGCGCCAGGGTCGTCTTGCCCAGCCCGGGCGGGCCGTGAAACAGCACATGATCCAGCGCCTCGGCGCGCGCCTTGGCGGCATCGATGAAGATGGAAAGATTTTCGCGCGCCTGTTGCTGACCGACGAAATCGGCCAGCCGCTTGGGGCGCAGGGAGGCTTCCAGCGTGTCGTCTTCGGTACGCTCGGGGGCGACGATGCGCTTCTCTGTCATCGCGCCATGCCCTTCAACGCTTCGCGGATCAGGGCGCCGGTCTCGGTCTCCTCGCCCAGCGCCTGCACCGCGCGCGCTACCGCTTCGGTGGCGC
>JAPLPI010000273.1 GCA_026400305.1 Alphaproteobacteria bacterium
GGCTCATCAGCACGTCATGGACGCTGCGCAGTACCAGCAGCAGTAGGATAATGGTGACGATGAAGGACAGCACACCGGCTTCGGCAAAGGCGCCCACCATAGTCTTGCCGGATACGCGGATCGAGATGGGGCCGCCTCTGGCCAGTGGCGCCACGCTCAGCACCTGATCGGAGAAAGCCGACAAGGAGGCGGGCGTGCCGCTGGTGTCCTTGGGGAAGGCCTGGATGCGGGCGGTGCCATCGGACGCGACCCAGTTGGCGCGGAACTCGGCCGGCATGGTCTGGATCGAGACGGGCGCGGGTTTCAGTGAGGCCGAGACCTGGGTCAGCATGGTCTTGAGGCCGGGCACAAAGGCTTCGCTGGCGCGGGCCAACGCGTCCGGTCCGGCTTTAACCACCGCGTCCAGTGCATCGGCCAGGCGGCGCGCATCCTGTGCCGGCTTGTCCTGTTTGCCGCTTGCCGAATCACGCAGTTTTTGCGCCGTGGTCTTGAAGGCGGCCACGGTCTCGGCGTCGCTGGGAGGAGCTGCGACTTCAAAGGGATTTATGGTGGCATCCAGCAGGGTATTGGCGTCGTCGATGAGCGCCAGCTTTTCCGTCTGCTGATCGGGGACGAAGCTGGACAAGGTCAGGGTTTCACCCACCAGCGGTTCCTGGCGGATGCGGGCGGCAACAGAATCCGCGTTGGTCATCGACAAGGCCTGCACGTCGATGGTGTTGGGCGAGGTCAGGGGATTCTTCATCAGGTCGAACAATGTCGACACTGACTCCACCTTGGGACTGCGCAGGTCCAGCGGATTGGAATCGAATTGCACAAAGGGCATCAGCCCCAGCGACAGGACACCCAGGCCAGCCGCGATGCGCAGCACATTCTTGCGGTGCTTTTTCATGAAATCGTCGAGCCGGCCCAGGCTCTTGAAACCAACATCCTCGAATTCGCCCGGCGGATTGAGCCCCATGATAAGCGCCGGCAGCATGGTGATGGACAGCAGTAACGCCACGATCATGCCGATGCCGGCGACCTTTCCCAGTTCCGCGACGCCGGTATAGGTGGTGGGCAGGAACGAGAAGAACCCGGCTGCGGTGGCGGCAGCGGCCAGGGCAAGGGGGATGCCAATGCCGCGCCCGGTGGCGGCCAGAGACCGCATTAGATCATCTTCCCGATGGCGTTCACTGCGATAGCGAACCGAGAACTGGATGCCGAAATCCACGCCCAATCCCACGAAAAGCGCGATGAAGGCGATGGAGATGATGTTGAACTCGCCCACCGCCAGCAGGCCCAGGCCCATGGTGATGGCCAGGCCCACGAACAGAGTGACCAGGATGGCGAAGATGATCTTGAAGCTGCGCAGAGCCAGCCACAGGGTCAGAAGTACCCCGCTCATCATGGCGCCCACCATCAGCCCGGCGCGGTCGGTCAGGGTGGCGTACTCTTCATCCGACAGCGGCACCGGGCCGGTCAGGCGCAGACGCACGCCATGCTCGGGCGTGATGTTCAGCGCCCTGGCTTCGGCGCGGATGCGGTCATTGGCTTCCAGTCCCGGCTCCAGCGCATTGAAGTCCAGCCGCGGCTTGACCTCGATGAAGCGGCGAATTTCCTCCAGCCTGGGCTTGGTGCCGGTGATCAGCGATCGCCAGGACATGAAGTCCGTCTTGCCATGGGCGGCGGCATCGAATACTTCGGCGAAGCGCGCCATGGGCTTGTCGATATCGGCCAGGCTGGCTTGGCCCGCACCAACGCCCAGCAGCACCGTGTTCAGGTTGGCCATGATCCCGCGTAACGAAGGATCAGCCGCCAGCCCGCCCAGGAAAGGCTGGGCCTTGATCAATTGCTGGGTGGTGTCCTGCACTTCCTTGAGCGAAAGAAACAGCAGGCCACTCTGGTTGAAGAAGGCTCCGTCGGGACGTTCTACGCGATTGAATAGGGTCTTGTTGGACTTCAGCTTTTCGGTCAGGCGCGCGGTGGCGGATTCGGCCAGCTCCGGGGTGGCGCCGTCGATCACAACCAGGGTCAGGTTGCTTTGCTGCGGGAAGGCGGCGTCGAAGCGCGCCTGCTTCATGCGCCAGCCCACCTTGGCATCGATCAGCTGCTCGCTGTCGGTGTTCATGGCGAAATTCTGAGTTGTGTACCAGCCCGCGCCGCCCGCCAGAAGCAGGCTGGCAGCGATCACGGCCCAGGGCCAACGGCAGCAAAAAGCGACAATGCGCTCTACGATTGTCATGGCCTGCTTAGAGCATTTTCCGTGTGCCGGTAAAAGCGGTTGCTTTCTGTGGTCTTGGCCGCTGGCGCGGCATGGCTTAAACAATGGGCAACCGGAGATCCCTATGAGCCATCCTGAACTGCTGCGGCTGCGAGACAGTATCGACAATATCGATGCGGCGCTGATTCACATGCTGGCGGAACGATTCAAGTGCACACAGGCGGTGGGTGAGTTCAAGGCGACCCACGCCCTGCCGCCGGCCGATCCGGCGCGCGAGGCCGCCCAGATCGCGCGGCTGCGCAAGCTGGCCACCGACGCCAAGCTGAACCCGGACTTCGCGGAAAAATTCCTTAGCTTCATCGTCAAGGAAGTAATCCGCCATCATGAGGCGATTGCCAAGAGCCGAGCATAACGGGAAGGATAAATTTCCCGACCGCTGATGGAGGTTTCCGTAAAAAATTACCTCGGAATTTAAATGGGGCGAATGGAGTCGGGCGAGCGCCCCTAAAGGCAACGATGGCGCGCGGCATGACGGCCTGGCACAAATGGATGTCCGACTATTCAGCGTCGGTGATGATGTCCGGCTGACCTTTGGGCAAGACCAAGAAGATCGGAAATGATGGCATCGCAGACATTCGCAACCGCATGACCGGATACACCATCTTGCAGGTCTAAAGCCATGAGGCTGCCGCCAAACAGTTCGAAGGCTATCCCCACTTTTCCATTTTTCCCGGCGATAGTGTCGAGGTGATGGAATGCCAGCCGATCCTACCCTTGCCGTGAAATAAAAAAGGGCGCTGCGAGGTGCCCATTTTTTCTGAATTATTTGGCCGATCAGAACGCCAGCGGCTTTGCATGCTTTACTTGTGGCAGCTTGGCGACGGCTTCGGCCACCGCAGCCGGTACCGGCCCGTCCACTTCGATCAGGGCGATGGCGTCCTGTCCTGGCGCGCTGCGGCCAAGGGTGAAGTTGGCGATGTTGACCTTGGCGTCGCCCAGTATGGTGCCCAGCTTGCCGATGAAGCCCGGCTTGTCTTCGTTGACGATATAGAGCATGTGCGGCGCGAATTCGGCGTCCAGGCCGATGTCCTTGATCTGGATCAGGCGCGGGCGGCCGTCGGAGAAGACGGTGCCGGCGACGCGGCGGGTGGAGCCGTCGCTCATGCTCACCTCCAGCTTAATATAGCCTTCATAGACACCCTGCGCGTCGCGGCGGGTCTCGCTGACCTTGATGCCGCGTTCCTTGGCGATCACCGGCGCATTGACCATGTTCACCTCCGACAGCATCGGCTTGAGCATGCCCGCCAGCGCCGCCTGCGTCAGGGCGCGGGTGTTGAGCATGGAGGGCGTGCCTTCATAGATGATCTCGACACCGGTCAGGCTAGTGCCGGTCAGCTGGCCCGCAAAGGAGCCCAGCTTTTCCCCCAGCGTAATCCAGGGGCGCACCTTCTGAGCTTCGGAAGCGGAAATGGACGGCATGTTCAGCGCATTGGTGATGGCGCCGGTCAGCAGGTAGTCGGAAATCTGTTCGGCCACCTGCAGGGCGACATTTTCCTGCGCTTCGGTGGTGGAGGCGCCCAGGTGCGGCGTGGCTACGACCTTTTCGTTGCCGAACAAGATATTTTCCTTGGCTGGTTCGACTTCGAACACGTCCAGCGCCGCTCCGGCGACATGGCCATTGTCGATTGCCGCCTTCAGCGCGCTTTCATCGATCAAGCCGCCGCGCGCGCAATTAATGATGCGAACGCCCTTCTTGGTCTTGGCCAGTGCGTCGGCCGACAGGATGTTCTTGGTTTCCGGCGTCATCGGCACATGCAGGGTGATGAAATCGGCGCGGGCCAGAAGGTCGTTCAGCTCCACCTTCTCGACGCCCAGGTCATTGGCGCGTTCCTGCGACAGGTAGGGGTCGAACGCAATGACGCGCATCCTCAGGCCCTTGGCGCGGTCGGCGACGATGGAGCCGATATTGCCGGCGCCGATAAGGCCCAGCACCTTGCCGGTGATTTCCACGCCCATGAAGCGGTTCTTTTCCCACTTGCCGGCCTGGGTCGAGGCGTTGGCCGCTGGCAGTTCGCGCGCCAGCGCCAGCATCAGCGAGATGGCATGTTCGGCGGTGGTGATGGAGTTGCCGAAGGGCGTGTTCATCACGATCACGCCGGCGGCGGTGGCGGCGGGGATGTCGACATTGTCCACGCCGATGCCGGCGCGGCCCACAACCTTCAGATTTTTCGCGGCCTGCAGCACATCAGCGGTCAGCTTGGTGGCCGAGCGGATGGCGATGCCGTCATACTGGTCGACGATCTTGAGAAGTTCTTCCTTGGATAGGCCGGTCTTCACATCGGCATACACGCCGCGTTCCTTGAAGATGGCGACGGCTGCGGGGCTGAGCTTGTCGGCGATCAGGACCTTGGGCATGGGGGAAATCCTTCAGTTGAGAGCGGAGGCGCCGGCGGCGCCCACATAGATGGGGCGGGATTTGAGCAGGGCTTCGGTCAGGCCGATGGGATTGATGCGGTCGACACGATGGATGTCGAACACCAGGCCGGGAACCTGGACCTGGGCGGCTTCTTCGATGGCGGCAATCAGCGACTTCCAGTTGCCGCTGGTGTCCATCTCGATGCCGACCAGCGGATGGCGCTCGCCGGGCCGATCGTCAAAACCGACCTTGACCATCAAAGCTGACACCACATCGGGCCGGGTTCCGAACACCGAGGTCAGCGTCTCCACCAGCGCCGTGGGATAGTCTTCTTCAATGGCATATTGCGGGATGCCGGCGCCCGGGCCGTCCAGCAGCTGCAGTATCTGCTGCGCCGACAATTCCTTGCCATACTCGGACGCGGGGTTGAGGATCACCGACGCGCCGCGCGTGATGTCCAGAAGATCGCGGCCCCGGATGCTGAGAAACTTCGTCTCCTGCTTCACGAATTCCTGCATCCGCGGCAGGGAGGAAAAGACCGGCAGATATTGCGCGCCGTCCTTCAGGCTCGTGATCAGGTTCAGCTTGCCGCCATCCGACAGGGAAAAAACCTCGGCGGCATTTTCCTTGCCTTCGGCGGCGCCCATCACCAGAAGGTCGCTTTCCAGCACTAAGCGATAAAAATCGGGTCCGGCGGCGGGATCCTCCGCCGCCGTG
>JAPLPI010000400.1:0-2913 GCA_026400305.1 Alphaproteobacteria bacterium
TGCGCGATACCTCCAAGGTCTATTGGGCGCTGACGCGTGGCGTGCCGAAACAGAAGAACGGCGTCGTGAAGGGTGCGCTGGCCAAGGAAGGCGGCCACGGCCCGCATGGCCGCGATGAACGAATGGCGATGACCGAGGAAGGCGAGGAGGGCGCGAAGTTTTCCCTCACCGAATATGCCGTGATGGCGACGGCCGGTACCGAGTTCTCCTGGGTCGCGGCGCGGCCCATCACCGGGCGCACCCACCAGATCCGCGTGCACTTGGCCAGCCTGGGAACGCCTATCGTGGGCGACTTCAAGTATGGCGGCACCGACAGCCGCGGCAAGGGCGACATCGCCGACAAGCTGCATCTGCATGCCCGCAGCATAGATATCGGCCGCCCCGATGGCGGGCGGCTGCAGGCCACCGCGCCCCTGCCGCCGCACATGCTCAAGAGCTGGAAGCTGCTGGGCTTCAATCCCGACGACAAAAGCCATCCCTTTCCGCCCAAGAAGACCAAAAAGAAGAGATGAAGCGTTTCTACAAGGACGTCTCCGTTGCGCATGGCGTGAACGGTTTAGCGGTGCTGCTCGACGGCAAGCCGGTCAAGACGCCGGGCCGCCGCGCTCTTGCGCTCCCCACCGAAAGACTGGCGGAGGCCATCGCGGTGGAATGGCAAAGCCAGGGCGAGGAGGTCCTCGCCACCACCATGCCGCTGCTACGGCTGGCCAACACGGTGATCGACGGGGTGGCGCTCAATCCTGGTGACGTGGTAAGCGCGATCCTGCGCTTCGGCGAGAACGATCTTCTTTGTTATCGCGCCCAACAGCCGCCTGAGCTGGTGAAACGTCAGGCCGAAGGCTGGGACCCGGCGCTGGACTGGGTCCGCCAACTTCATGGCGTGCACATGACCGTGGCAGAAGGCTTCAGCCATGTGGACCAGTCGCCCGATGCCTTGGGCGCCTTGCGCCAGGCTCTGCAAGAATTCGATCCTTTCAGCCTGGCGGCACTGCATGTCATCGCGTCGATCACCGGCAGCACGGTGCTGGCCCTGGTGGTGGCGGAAGGCTTCATTTCCGGCGCCTATGCCTTCCAGCTGTCGCGGATCGACGAGACCTACCAGGCCGAGAAGTGGGGCGAAGACGCGGAAGCCATCAAGCGCGCCGCCGCCCTGGCGCATGAACTGGACAAGGCGGTCGAGCTGATCGCCCTGGTAAGGTGATGCAGCGAAAAGTGCCGCTGCGGAGTCGAAACACGCTGGAGAACCGTCTCTGGGCGCGGCTCCGGACGCTGGAAGGCCATCGCTTTCGCCGCAAGTCGCCGTTCAAGACCTTCACCCTGGATTTCGTCGAGCATGACGCCGGGCTGGTGATCAGCCTGGAGGATGGCGAGCCGGGCAGGCGTTCCGTCCATATCATCCGCGACCGACTGCTCAGCGAAGCGGGCTATGTGATCCTGCGGCTGTGGCGGCGGGAAGTCGATCGTGACCTGCATTTGGCCATCCATCGCATCCGGCGGGTGCTGGAAGACCTGATGGAGCCCGCCTCGGTGTAGGATCCTGCCGGACTGGGGGGGGCGTCATGGCTGAACAATCGGGGGCGCAATGCTGCGCGTGTTTTTGCGCCATCCAAGTCGTTGGATGACCTGGTCTCGGACTTCGGCGACGCCGTACGCGTCTTTCTCTCCCAGATTTCAAAAGCCGGCGCTTCGGTCTCCATTGTCGACACCTACCGAACGCCCCAACGCGCTTACGTGATGCACTGGTCCTGCATGATCGATGGCAGCGGTCAGGATCCCCATGCCGTGCCGCCCATGTCCGGCGTGAACATCGACTGGACCTGTGGTGGCTCGATCGTCAGCGCGCGTGACGCAGCCAGGCAGATTATGGCCGGTTACCAGATCCAGTTTCACGACGCGCTGGAAAGCCGCCACACCTAGCGCCGCGGCATCGACATGACCATCGGCTGGCAAGGGACGCCGAACATCCGCGACTTCAACGGCCAGAGGCATGCGATATCGTGCTGTCCGCAGAACGGTTCTAACTCGGAGCTGATCGCGGTGGGCGCAACCTATGGCGTGTTCAAGCTGGTCAGTGATCCGCCGCACTGGTCGGATGACGGGCATTAAATTCCGTCGATGATCGGACGCGCCGCCAGCCGCGCGACCTTGCGCGCGGCATGCTCGATGTGATCCAGACGCCGGCCCAGCACTTCCATCGCCGCACTGCCATGCATCCCTGCCATGCTGTCGCGCAAAGGCTTGGCGGCATCAACGCCTTCCGCGCCGCCCTCGGGGCTCAGCAGTGCCGTCACCCGTTGGCGCGCGGCGGCGATGGCGGCTTTCGCCGCCGGGGAATCTAGGTCCTGCGCCCGCAGCTTTACTAGCACCGGCATGGAGGAGAGGTCGGACGCCAGGAGGTAATTGGCGCCCAGGAGTTCGCCCAGCGACGCCAGCGCGCGGGGATTGATGTTGGGCTCGTCCGTCAATCTTTGGATGGCGCCGGACAGTCTCGCTACCGCATCCAAGGTCCTCTTGCGTGCCAGACGATAGCGCTGGGAGGAATGTGTCAGCCGCAGCGCCGCTTCGGCAAACCCGGCATTGGCCGCAAGAAGGCCGCTAACCGTGCGGGGCAGGTCGTCCCGCTCCCAATAGGGCAGCAGGTAACTGAAGGCCCAGCTCAGCCCGGCGCCGATTAAGGTCGCGGTGATGCGTTCGAAGAATTGCGGATGCACCAGCGGATGGACGAAGTGCAGTAACAGCAACGTCGAGATCGAAGCGCTCACCGCAGTTATGCGGTACGCCACCAGGCCATAGGCATGACTGGTGCCCACGGCCAGTACGATGAACAGCAGCAGCGCCGGCCCGGGCAGGGTGTTGATGAAGGTTACCGCCAACGCGCAGCCAATCAATGTGCCGGTGACGCGGTCCCAGCGG
>JAPLPI010000400.1:2974-5844 GCA_026400305.1 Alphaproteobacteria bacterium
TGGCTGGTGACGCTGTAATTGGCGCGCATGATCAGGGCGATGGTCAGCAGCACCCAGTTGGCGTGGGCGAGGCGAGGAAATACCAATGTCAGTCCCAATCCGACCGTCATGGCCAAGGCCAGACGGATGGCATAGCGCAGTGCGGGACTGCTCCAGCGGAACTGTTCCAGAAGCACGCTGATGCCGCGCGGCCCATCCTGACGGAATAGGTCCAGGTCCAGTCCCGCTGCCAAAGTCGTCGGCTCTGTGGCGTCGTCCAAAGCCGTGGCGAGGGTAACTATATAGCTGTCGGCCAACACCAGCTTGTTGGCGGTGGCGGTAAAGGCATTGAGGGTGGGATTGTCCGGCGACGTTTTTTTCGCCTGCGCCACCGCATCCTGCAACTGGCGCGCATCTTCGGCATGGCGCAGGGGGCTGGCGTGACCATGGCGGAAGCGCAGAGTCAGGGTCAGGTGTTCCACTTCCTCCGCCATCTGGCTGACGAACTTGTTCAGCCGCCACATCAGGTCACGCTGCGGCGCATGGCGCAGCGCTTCAAGGTCGGCGTCCGAGGACAGCACGGTCTCGAATGCGTCTAGCAGCGCGATCAAGGTATCGATACGCTTGAGCTGCATGCGATGTGTCCGCCGTCTGAACAGGCTGTCTCGCGCCGTCTGCAACCGGTCGGCCAGCGCCGCATGCGCGTCGATCAGGGCGCGGAAGGCGCCGTTGTCGGTGGTGTCGGGATTGTAGAGGGTGGCCTTGGCTCTTAGGTATGCGACGAAGGCATACATCGCCTCGGCCAGCAACAACCGGCGGCCGCGGTCGTCGAACAGCCAGGCGATAACCACGGCATAGACGGTGTAGCCGAACGCACCCAGCACCGTCAGCATCAGGTGATTGGCCACGTCGGATGGGGTGGCGAACTCCTGGCCCATGGCGAAGACGAAGGCCAGCACGCTGGTCATCGCCAGACTCATCACCCATTTGCCATAGGCCGAGATAAGTCCTGTCCATATACCGACAAAGGCAGTGGCGATGATGAAGGCTATGGTGTCGAAATGCGCGAAGCCCGACAGCGCCGTGAAGAACGCGGTGCTGAAAAAGGCAATGCTCATGGTCCAGGCTTTCTGGCGCAGGGGATCGGTGCGGTCGCTGATTGAAACGCAGAACGCGCCGCTGGCGGACGCTACTGCGGCCGTGAAACCCAAACCCCAGCCGATGCTGACACCGGTCAGCCCCACCCCGATTGCCACGGACAGGCCATTTTCAATATGGGCCCGGAATACGGCCAGGGAAATGGAGCGGATAAATGTGGCCATCTTGTCTGTAGAATACGCGCGGCTATGTTAGAAGCGAGCTTTCTTTTGTTGCAGGATTAGGTGTGTGAGCGACGATATTACCTCCCTGCGGGTGCATGTGCATGGCTTTGTCCAGGGCATCGGCTTTCGCGATTTCCTGGTGATGGCGGCGCAGCAGCAGAATCTGGATGGCTGGGTGCGTAACCGCTCCGACGGATCGGTGGAGGCCTTGGTCTCAGGGTCCACCAAGGCGGTGGAGATTTTCGTCACTAACGCGACCCGGGGCCCACAGGGCGCCAAGGTCAGCGCGGTGGATCTTCACAACTCCGAACCGCCGGCCGAGAAGGGCTTTATCCGTCGTCCCTCGCTTTAGGGGCGCGGCCTTTTCAGTTCGCGAAAAGCGGACACCGCGAAGACCAGCAAAGCGATCAGGCTGAGCAGGCTGCCGATGCCCATCGCCCAGCGCGAAGTTCTGCGACACCGCCATGGCGATGCCCTAGCACATTCCCATTGCGAGAAACAAAGCGCCTGTCATGAAGAAAGCGGCGGATACGCGCGGCATGAGATCCCTACTTTTTAAATGACTAGCCAAAGATCTTCTTGAAACTCTGCATCAGTGCCACGTTTGCGTCAGCCATGGACACTTGGATCCCTAGGTCCGCCAAACTTGTGACGCCATGGGCGGTGACGCCGCAGGGCACAATGCCGGAGAAATGCGACAGGTCCGGCTCTACGTTCAGTGCCACGCCGTGCAACGTCACCCACCGCTTGATGCGCACACCCAGTGCCGCGATCTTGTCTTCGCGCTCATTTGAAGTGGCAGTGGGGCCGTGCTGAACCCAGATGCCGACACGGCCTTCGCGCCGCTCGCCCTTGACGTTGAACTGCGCCAGCGTCTCGATTAGCCATTGCTCCAGGTCGCGCACATAGGCGCGCACATCGGGCGTGCGCGTCCTCAAATCCAGCATGGCGTAACCTACGCGTTGTCCTGGCCCGTGATAGGTTAACTGGCCGCCGCGCCCGGTGCGGTAGACCGGAAAGCGGGCCTCCAGAAGATCGGCGTCGTTGGCGCTGGTGCCGGCGGTGTAGATGGGCGGATGCTCCAGCAGCCAGACCTGCTCGCCGGCCGTGCCATGGGCGATGGCAGTGGCGCGGGCCTCCATCGCGGCCAGCGCCTCGGGGTAGGCGACCGGTTGGTCGCTGATCTTCCACGCGACTTCGGTTTTTGGGGCAGTCTTTACGGGGGCGTCCAAATTAAGCTTTCCGAAACCATGTTCCGGCAGGCTGGCCGGACTTCCACCAATGTAAGGCTCCGGCCCATGGCGTCCAATGTTGATAATATCAAAGTCGAGATATCGGTCGTGCTGGGGCGCTCGGTTATCCCCATTTACCAGCTGCTGCGCATTGGCCGCGGCGCGGTGATCGAACTGGATACCCACTAGGATGACCCCGTGACGATCCTGGCCAACGAAAAGCCGGTGGCGAAGGGCGAAATACAGATCCAGGGCGATAAGGTCGCGGTTTGCGTGGTCGATTTACTGAAGGGCTATTAATACGTTGTATTTGACGTATAATTATTTATTCCCCACC
>JAPLPI010000233.1 GCA_026400305.1 Alphaproteobacteria bacterium
CCAGCGGATTGAGCACCACGTCCACCGCGGTGCCGTCTTCCAGATACGGCATGTCCTCGATCGGCACGATGCGGCTGATCACGCCCTTGTTGCCGTGACGGCCGGCCATCTTGTCGCCCGGCTGCAGCTTGCGCTTCACCGCCACGAACACACGGACCATCTTCATTACGCCCGGGGATAGTTCGTCGCCGCGGCGAAGCTTTTCCACCTTGTCGGCAAAACGCTTGTCGAGGCGCGACTTGGACTCGTCATACTGCTGGCGCAGGCCTTCTATTTCGGCCATCGCCTTTTCGTTTCGCAGACCGATCTGCCACCACTGATGCTTGGCAACCGTGTCAAGAACCTGCTGAGTGATCTTGGTGTCGGGGGCCATGCCCTTAGGACCGCTGGCGGCCGTCTTGTTGAGTAGGATTTCTGACAGGCGCGAGAAAATGTTGCGCTCCAGGATCGAAAGCTCGTCGTCGCGGTCTTCCGCCAGACGTTCTTCCTCGGCACGCTCGATCGACATGGCGCGCTGATCCTTGTCGACGCCGTGACGGTTGAAAACGCGAACTTCCACGATGGTGCCGGTGACGCCAGGCGGAACTCGCAACGAGGTGTCGCGGACATCGGCGGCCTTTTCGCCGAAGATGGCGCGCAACAGCTTTTCTTCCGGGGTCATTGGGGTTTCGCCCTTCGGCGTCACCTTGCCATCCAGAATGTCGCCCGCCACAACGTCGGCGCCGATGTAGACGATCCCGGCTTCGTCCAGGTTCTTGAGGTTTTCTTCGCCCACGTTCGGAATGTCGCGGGTGATTTCTTCCGGGCCGAGCTTGGTGTCACGCGCCATAGTCTCAAATTCCTCGATATGGATCGAGGTGAAGACGTCGTCGCGGACGATGCGCTCGGAGATGAGGATGGAGTCCTCAAAATTGTAGCCATTCCAGGGCATGAAGGCGACCAGCGTATTCTTGCCCAGGGCCAATTCGCCCAGCTGCGTGGAGGGGCCATCGCAGATAATGTCGCCCTTGCGCAGCAAATCGCCCACCTTAACCAGAGGCTTCTGGGTAATGCAGGTCGAAGCGTTGGAACGCTGGAACTTGCGCAGGCGATAGATGTCGATACCCGGCTTGGTGGGATCAGACTCTTCGGTGGCGCGAATGACGATACGGGTGGCGTGGCGCAGCAACGGCACAGCCTGACGCTGCATGTTGGAACCCATCAGCGCGCGGTTGGCGTCGTCGTTCTCGAGGAACGGAACGAGCGCCGCGGCGACCGACACCAGCTGCTTTGGCGAAACGTCGATGAAGTTGATCTGGTCGGGAGTGGTCATCACGAAGTTGCCGCCCTTGCGGCAGCTGACCAGTTCGTCGGTCAGCCGCAGGCGAGTGTCCACCGTCGCGTTGGCCTGGGCGATGGTAAACTTCGACTCTTCCATCGCCGACAGGTAGATCACCTCGTCCGTCAGGTGCTTGTTGATCACCTTGCGGTAGGGGCTTTCGATGAAGCCATACTTGTTGATGCGCGCGAAGGTCGCCAGCGAATTGATCAGGCCGATGTTGGGGCCTTCGGGCGTTTCGATCGGGCAGATACGGCCGTAATGGGACGGATGCACGTCGCGCACTTCGAAGCCCGCGCGCTCACGGGTCAGTCCGCCCGGTCCAAGCGCCGACATGCGGCGCTTGTGAGTCAGTTCCGAAAGCGGGTTCTGCTGGTCCATGAACTGCGACAGCTGAGAGGAGCCGAAGAATTCACGTACCGCGGCAGCCACCGGCTTGGCGTTGATCAGGTCGTGCGGCATCACGGTGTCGATGTCCACGGCTGACATGCGCTCCTTGATGGCGCGCTCCATGCGCAACAGGCCGACGCGGAACTGGTTTTCCATCAGTTCGCCCACCGAACGCACGCGGCGGTTGCCGAGATTGTCGATGTCGTCGATTTCGCCGCGGCCGTCGCGCAATTCGACCAGCGCCTTGAGAATGGCCAGGATGTCGTCCTTGCGCAGCACGCGCATCGTGTCGGGCGCATATAGGCCCATGCGCATGTTCATTTTCACGCGGCCGACGGCTGACAGGTCATAGCGTTCGCTGTCGAAGAACAGCTGGCCAAAAAGGGTTTCGGCAGTGTCCAATGTCGGCGGTTCGCCGGGACGCATGACGCGGTAGATGTCTATCAGCGCCTGTTCGCGGCTGTGGTTCTTGTCCACGTTCAGGGTGTTGCGGATGTACGGACCAATATTGATGCTATCGATGTTCAGCACTTCCACGTCGTGGAAGCCCGCTTCCAGCGCGGTCGCCAGATTGTCGGCGGTCAGCTCTTCGCCGGCTTCGATATAGATTTCGCCCGTCTCGGGATTAACCATGTCGAGCGCCGAGAAGCGGCCGAGCAGTTCATCCTGCGCGAAGGCGATGCTCTTGACGCCATCCTCGCCCAGCTTGCGCAGGGTTCGGGCGGTAATCTTGGAACCGGATTCCAGAACGACTTCGCCATTCTTGGCGTTCTTCCAGTCTGAAGTGGACTTGGCATTGCGCATCCAGCCGGCATCCAGCGGCGTGGTCCAGCTGCCGCTCTTATTATGCTTGAAGGAAATCTTGCCGTAGAAATAATCCAGAATCTCTTCCTGGGTCAGGCCCAGCGCATACAGCAAGGTCGTCGCCGGCAGCTTGCGACGGCGGTCAATGCGCGCATGGACGATGTCCTTGGCGTCGAACTCGAAGTCCAGCCAGGAGCCGCGATAGGGGATGACCCGGGCGGCGAACAGCAGCTTGCCCGAGGAATGGGTCTTGCCCTTATCATGGTCGAAGAACACGCCCGGCGAACGGTGCATCTGAGAGACGATTACGCGCTCGGTTCCGTTAACGACGAAGGTGCCGTTATCGGTCATAAAGGGGACGTCGCCCATATAGACGTCCTGTTCCTTGATGTCCTTCACCGACTTAGCGCCGGTTTCCTGGTCCACATCAAACACGATCAGGCGCAGCGTCACCTTGAGGGGTGCCGCAAACGTCATGCCGCGCTGCTGGCACTCGTCCACGTCGAACTTCGGCTGCTCGAATTCATAACGCACGAATTCCAGCATGGCCTGGCCGGAGAAGTCGGTAATCGGAAACACTGACTTGAACACCGCCTGCAGGCCCTCGGCCACCCGGCCGCCTTTCGGCTCCTTCATCTGCAGGAACTGATCGTAGCTTTCGCGCTGGACCTCGATGAGGTTCGGCATTTCGGCCACTTCGATGTTCTTGCCGAAGAACTTGCGGAGGCGTTTGCGGCTAGCAGCAGACTGTGTTTCGGCCATTGGGTTTCCTTGACGTTCTGGAACAAGCATTATCGACAGCTTGCCGGACCCCCTTTTCGAAAAGGAAGACCGGCAAGCCGTCGCGGACGGCGCGAGACTGGCCCGGAGGCGCCCCGGCGGGACGCCTCCGGAAAATCGTTACTTCAGCTCGACCTTGGCGCCAACGGCCTCGAGCTTCTTCTTCATCGCTTCGGAATCCGCCTTGTTGACGCCTTCCTTCACGGTCTTGGGAGCGCCTTCGACGAGGTCCTTGGCTTCCTTGAGGCCGAGACCCGTGATGGTGCGGATCTCCTTGATCACGTTGATCTTCTTGTCGCCGCCAGCCTTCAGGATGACGTTGAACTCGGTCTTTTCCTCGGCGGCCGGCGCGGCGGCCGCG
>JAPLPI010000272.1 GCA_026400305.1 Alphaproteobacteria bacterium
ATGGGCAGGGCGATATGACCCTTTGCTGTGATGTCGCCGCGCTTGAAGTGTAGCTTTGTGGCGGCCAGGGTTTCGCCGCGCGCGCCAATGGCGCCCACTTCGGTCTCCAGCGCGTCACCGGCACGGGCGCGCATCGCGGTGACGGCAAAGCCGGATGCGTCGCGCGTCACCGGCAGAAGTCCCAGCGGCAGGCGCCACGGCCCGAAAGCGATCGCGCCGCCATAGCGCTTGAAGGCATCGCGCAGGACAGTGCTTTTGCCGTCCTCGATGCCGTCGGTCAGCCAGTATAGCGCGGGCACGGCGGCAAATCTGAAGCGGCCCAGCGCTGCCGCGGCGGCGGCGCGATTGCCCGGCCAGGGCATGGGCTTCAGCTCTTTGGCGAGGCGCGCCGCCTCGCCCTGATTCAAAAGACTGTTGGGAATGGGACCGGCGGTGGGAATGATGGCGACGGCGCGGCCATAGGCGCTGTGCAGCAGATCGGCGATTAGTTCCTGGCGCGCGTCCCAGCTCTTGGCAGCGGTCCAGCCATTGTCCACCACCAGTACCAGCGGACCGGCAGCCGCCAGCTTGGGGCTGCGGCCCAGCAGCGGATCGGCCAAGGCGACGATCAGCAGCGCGGCTGCCAGCAATCGCAGCAGCAGTAGCCACCAGGGTGTGGCAGCCGGCGCCTGTTCTTCATCTTCCAGTCCGCGTAGCAGGCGCAGCGGCGGAAACAAGGTGCGGCGGGGCAAGGGTGGGGTGACGCGCAGCAGCCACCACAGCATCGGCAGCGCGAGCAAAGCCGCCAATATCAGCGGCGTTCCAAAACTGATGGGAAAGCCCAGCACCTGTTACACGCCGCCAATGGCGGCATGCAGGGTGATCAGCGACCTTTGCGGCTCATGATCGGTGCGATGGACGGTACAGGCCCAGCCCAGCCGCGTGGCAGCACTGGCGACTTCCTCGCCAAGGGCGGCGAAGCGGGCGCGGTAAGCGGTGCGGATGCGCTCGGCGCGGCCGAAGATCGCATCGGCTTCGCTGCGCGGGGATTCAAAACGGGTGCGGCCCGAATAGGGAAAATCTTCTTCCGCCGGATCGATGATGCGTACCAAGTGACCGCTGATGCCCTGTTGCGACAGACGCTTCATGGTCTCGAAAACGCCTTCGTCCAGAAAATCGCTGAACCAGACAAGCTGGTTGCCGCGCGCGAAGGGGGCTTGCGGCGGCAGCGCCTGATTAGTGCTCGCGAACATGGCGCGGCCCATGCGGGTCAGCGCCAGGCGGGACGAGGCAGGCGCCCCTCCCATGCCGATAAAGCCCACTCGCTCGCCGCCGCGCACCAGCAGCGAAGCTAGAGCCAGCAAAAGAAGATCTGCGCGGGCGCGCTTGGAGACCGCACCGGACTTGAAGCTCATATTCTCGGACGCGTCGCGCCAGAACCACACCGTCTGGGCAGCTTCCCATTCGCGCTCGCGCACAAAGATGTGCTGGGACTTGGCGGACTGACGCCAATCGATCGCTGCCGAGGAGTCGTGGGAAGCATAGCGGCGGAACTGCCAGAAGTTTTCGCCCATGCCAGCGCGGCGGCGGCCATGCACGCCCAGGCTGACCGACGCGGCCAGGTGATCGGCTTCCACCATCAGCGGCGGCAGCCCGGCGAACAGGCCATCGGCTTCGTGCTGAAGCGTGGAGAATTGGCTCAAAAGAGATCCACTTTAAAAAAGGCTGGCGCAGAGCCGTTCAATGACACTGGCGGTGGTCGCGCATTCGGCGCGGGCCGAGAAATTGAGCGCCATGCGGTGACGCAGCACGGGACCCGCCAGCGCCACGACATCGTCGGTGGAGGGCACAAGCCGCCCATCCAGCAACGCGCGGGCGCGCACCGCCAGCATCAGCGCCTGGCTGGCACGGGGGCCGGGGCCCCAGGCGATCTGCGCCTGCACACCGCTGGCATGATCGGAATCGGGGCGCGCGGCGCGCACCAGCGACAGAATGCCTTCCATGACCTGTTCGCCCACCGGGATGCGGCGCACAAGCGCCTGCGCATCGATCAGATCGTCGGGACCGCAGACCTTTACCGCAGATTTCTCCTCGCCCATGGTGGTGGCCAGCAGCATGCGGCGCTCGGCGTCCAGGTCCGGATAGCCGACATCGATCTGCAGCAGGAAGCGGTCGAGCTGGGCTTCGGGCAGGGGATAGGTGCCTTCCTGCTCCAGCGGGTTCTGGGTCGCCAGCACATGGAACAGCTTGGGCAGGTCGTGGCGCGCCCCCGCCACGGTGACATGCTTTTCCTGCATCGCCTGCAACAGCGCCGACTGGGTGCGCGGCGATGCGCGGTTGATTTCATCAGCCATCAGCAGCTGGGTGAAGACCGGCCCCTTGATGAAGCGGAAAGCGCGTTCGCCGCCGGCGGATTCTTCCATCACTTCGGAACCGGTGATGTCGGATGGCATTAGGTCTGGGGTGAACTGCACCCGGCCTGCCTCTAGCCCCATCACGGTGCCCAAGGTCTCCACCAGCTTGGTCTTGGCCAGGCCCGGAACGCCGATCAGCAAGCCATGGCCACCGGCCAGCAAGGTCACCAGGGTCTGCTCGACAACCTCGTCCTGGCCGAAGATTACGGCATTCAGGCCGGCGCGTACATTGCCGAACGTCTCGGCGGCGGCCTTCAGCCGCCGGGGGGCCTCGCGCTCGTCCAGTATGTCGACCTTGTTCATGCGGGGCCTGAGGTTATGCGGTGATGCGCGGCTGGCGATTGATGATTATGTTGCACCGTGGGGCGCGAGCGGCGCAACCCCCGAATGTTCTTAATGTTCCAGTCAAATCCGCGATTATGGCGTCATGACAGCAATCGAAAAACCGGAACCCCGATGAGCCTGGTGGAAGGCTTGCGCACACGCCTGCTACAACAGGTGCCGGATGTCACCGGGCATGACCATTACGACATGCTCCCGCGCACCGCCCAGTTCGGCGCGGCCAGGGCGGCGGTGTTGTTGCCGGTGGTGGCGCGCGCGGAACCGGCGGTGCTGTTCACCCGCCGCACCGATACCCTGGTGCGCCATGGCGGGCAGGTGAGTTTCCCCGGTGGCCGCTGCGAACCTGGCGATATTTCGCCGGTCGAGACGGCGCTGCGCGAGACATTTGAAGAGACCGGCATTGCGCCGTCCTTTGTCACCATGGCCGGTTACCTGGATCGCTATCTCACCGGCACCGGCTTTGACATCCAGCCGGTGGTGGGGGTGCTGGCCGATGGCTTTGTCCTGGCGCCGGAGCCGCGCGAGGTGGCGGAGATATTCGAAGTACCGCTGGCCTTCCTATGCGATCCGGCCAACCGGCGGTGGGAAAGCCGCGTGTTCGGCGGCATGACGCGCAGCTTCTATGCCTTTACGTACAAGGAGCATGAGATCTGGGGCGCCACGGCGGCGATCATCGTCAACTTCGCCCAGCGTTTGGATGGTATAAGCGGCGCATGAAGATTGATCCGGCCCAGCATGGATGGATGACCGCGCCCGAAACCTTGGCGGTGATGTCGGCGCTGGGCGATGCGCGCTTTGTCGGTGGGGCGGTGCGCAATGCGCTGCTGGGTGTCAGCGTGATGGATATCGACATCGCGGTACCCATGCCGCCGACTGAGAGCCTGGCGCGGTTGAAGGCGCGCGGCATCAAGGTGGTGGAGACGGGCCTGGATCACGGCACCGTCACCGCCATTGCCGGCACCTATGCGTTCGAGATTACGTCACTGCGCCGCGACGTGGAGACGGATGGCCGCCATGCCACCGTCGCCTTTACCGACGATTGGGCCGAAGACGCCGCGCGGCGCGACTTCACCATCAATGCAGTGTATGCGTCGGCGAATGGCGAGATATTCGATTACGCCACGGGTGTAGAAGACCTGATCGCTGGCAAGGTGCGATTCATGGGCGCCGCCAAGACCCGCATCGCCGAAGATTATCTGCGTGTGTTGCGCCTGTTTCGCTTCCATGCCTGGTACGGCAAGGGCGAGATCGACGCCGAAGGCCTGCGCGCCGCCGCCGAAGCAAAAGACAAGCTCAAGACCCTGTCGGCCGAGCGGGTGCAAAAGGAATTGCTGCGCCTGCTGGAAGCGGGAAATCCCGCACCGGTGCTGCGGGTGATGGCGGCGACAGGCATATTGACGGAACTGTTGCCAGGCGCCTTGTCCCTGCCGCGGCTGGAACGGCTGACGGAAATCGATGCCGAAAATCTGTCCGCGCGCGATGCTATCCTGGGGCTGGCGGCGCTGCTGCCCGACGGTGATAACGATGCCGCCCATGCCATCGCCGATGCGCTGAAACTGTCCAACGCCGACAGTACAAGGCTGGAACAGGCACTGAGCGGCGAGAAGATTCCGGCCCAGCTTGCGGCGCGGGATGCGCGGCGGCTGCTCTACCGGATCGGCGTGGCCCGCTTTCGTGACAAGGTGCTGCTGCAATGGGCCGGCGCGCCAAAAGGCGCAGGCGTGCTGCAATTCCGCATGCTGCTGGAAATGGCCGACAACTGGCAGCGGCCGCGCTTTCCCCTGACCGGACACGATGTGATGCAGGCCGGTGTGCCTGAAGGCCCCGATGTCGGCCGGGTTCTGGCAAGAGTGGAAGACTGGTGGGTGGGCGGGGATTTCGCCGCCGATGAGGGCGCCTGCCGCGATCAGTTGAAAGTTGTGATCGAAAAGGATCAGGCGTGAAACTTCAATTGCTGGATTCGCTGTCACTGCCGGGCGATCCCACCAAGGCTAATGAAGATGCCTTTAGCCACGGCACGGTCGCGGCCGTGGTGATTGACGGCGCCACGCCGCTGGGCGACAGTTTGATGCCCGGTCCCAGCGACGCGGCCTGGATTTCCCAGTTCGGCGCACGCCGCTTGATGGCGCATCTGAGAGATGGCGATGGCGCGGGCAAGGCGTTGCGCGCAACCCTGACCGATACCCAGAAAAGTTTTGAAGCCTTGCGCCGCCGCGAACCCGAAGACGTTTGGCAGACACCCTGTGGCTCGATGATGCTGGCGGTGCCAGGCGAGGGCGCGGTGGAATTTCTCTGGTTCGGTGATTGCGCCGGCCTGCTCAAACAGGGCGAGGCGGCGGTAACCGTGGTCGGTGAGACCTTCGACAAGCGCGCCGCCGAGGCTCAGCGTGCCCAGAAAGTGGGGAAGGAGAAAAATCTCTCTCCTGCAGCCGGTATCAACCGTCCGGCATTTCTCACTGTGCTGCGCGCTGCGCGCAATCGCACCAACAGCGGCGGAAACTGGCTGTTCAGCCCGGATGTGAAGGCGGCGGCGCATGCTTCGCGGCGCATCGTGAAGGCGGGGCCGGGCAGCACGATTTTGCTGGCCAGTGATGGCCTGCTGGCGCTGGCGTCGGATTATGGCGCCTACAATGCGGACAGCCTGATGGTGGCGGCGATGGACAAGGGATTGGCGGCACTGGGCGCGGAACTGCGCGCCATCGAAGCCGGCGATTCCATGGGCGACAAGTTTCCGCGCTTTAAGAAAAGCGATGACGCGACGGGACTGTTACTGAAGCTCAGTTGATGGCGTTCAGCACTTGATGACCGCCGTGCCAGATCATGCTGATCGAGACATACAGCACGATCGTCAGGCCCACATAACTGATCCAGCGATAGCGCTCCAGAAGCTTGGCGATGAAATTGGCCGCCGTGCCCATCAGCCCCACCGACAGGAGCAGGCCGATTATCAGCACATCCAGATGCCCGACCGCGGCGCCGGCCACCGCCAGCACATTGTCCAGTGACATGGAAACGTCGGCGAGCACGATCTGCAAAATGGCGCGCTTGAGCGAAGGGCCCGCGCCCAGCGTCGGCGCGTCATGGCCATGGGCGCCGCTGCGGATGTCGCGCCAGAAACGCCAGCACACCCACAGAAGAATAATGCCGCCGGCCAGTCGTAGGCCGATCACCTGCATCAGCGACACGGCGATGATCGCCAGCCCGATGCGCAGGACCACGGCGGCGATCAGGCCCCACAAGATGACTTTCTTGCGTAGTTCCGCCGGAACGCGCGCGGCGGCCAGGCCGATGACCACGGCATTGTCGCCGGCCAGCACGATGTCGATCATCAACACCTGGGCCAGCGCCCAGAGACCGTTCTGCTGGAAAAGTGTCAGTTCCATTATGCGTTCCCCGGAAAGCCGCCCGACTTCGGAAACAGAGAAGTCTGGCGAAGCGCTTCCCCCAGCACCATCGCGGCGGCTTGTGCGACATTCAAGGACCGCAGGCCAGGCAGGAGGGGAATCACCAGCTGGGCGTCGGCGCTCGCATGCACCGCGTCGGGCACCCCGGCACTCTCCCGGCCGACCAAAAGGGTATCGGCAGGGGAAAAAGCAAAATCGGTATAGGCCATGGCCCCCTTGGTGGTCAGTAGCACCAGCCGGCCCCCCGCCTGCGAAGCGAATTCGTCCCGGAACTGTGTCGAGGATTGATGGCGGCGGATATCGGCGCTTTTGAGGTAATCCATCCCGGCCCGGCGAAAATTGCGGTCCGACAGCAGAAATCCACAGGGCTCGATGATATCGATGCCCACCCCTAGGCAGGCCCCCAGCCGCATCAGGCTGCCCGCATTTTGCGGGATATCGGGCTCATATAGCGCCAGACGCACCCCAAACCTCCTGTTTTGACCTTTTTGCCACCCCGGCCAGGAATAAGTCGCGGACGGGAAAGGCATTTTCTGCGTCATCGTGCCGCAAGACCCTCGAAAATCGACTCTCTATTTTACCGGCCGAACGAACAAGCCGGTGGGGGCTAACAAGGGGACTTGCCGCGTCACCGCGTCAGTACCTGATCCAAGCTTGTTTGTGGCAAGAGTTCGGCGTTTCTTCTCCAAGTATTCCGTTCAAGCATTCAAGGGTGGACCCAGTGGCAGCTACGACGAGTAAAGCGGGCACGCGACGCGATTTCATCTATGTGGCGTCGGCCTCGATGGGCGCGCTGGGCGCCGCCGCTTTGGCCTGGCCCTTCATCGACCAGATGAACCCCACGACCGCGGCGCTGGCGCTGGCCTCCACCGAAGTGGACCT
>JAPLPI010000394.1 GCA_026400305.1 Alphaproteobacteria bacterium
CAATCTGGCGCGGCGCGTGGCGTCCGAGATGGCGCGCTGGGGCGTGACGATCGACGATTCCGCCGGCCGGCCGCTGGCCCATACCGCCGCCGGCACGTTCTTGTGCCTTCTGGCGGAAGCCGCCGAGGTGCAGTTTGCGCCGGTACCACTGCTGGCGCTTCTAAAACACCCCTTTGCGCGGCGCGGACAGGACAGCGCGACATTCCGCGCCCGGGCGCGCGAACTAGACCGCTGGTGCCTTCGCGGACCCCGCCCCGATGTCGGATTGGCCGGTATTGCCACGGCGATTGAAAAAGCCGCCCTCGCCCGCGTGCCGCCGCCCGCCGAAGCGCTGAAGCAACTCTCAGCCTGGTGGAACGAGATCGCCGCCATCCTGGCGCCGCTGGAACAGCTGTTCGCGGAAAAAGAGGCGGCCCTTCTCGCGCTGCTGGACACACATATTGCTGCAGCCGAAGCACTGGCCTGTGACGAGACCTCCGACTGCATCCTCTGGGCCAATAGCGACGGTGAGACGGCGGCCGGACTTGTGGCCGCGCTGCACGACGCTGCCGAAGGTCTTGATACCATCGAGCCCGCTTCCTGGCCGCCCTTCTTCCGCAGCCTGGCGATGAAGACGCCGGTACGCGCCGCGTTCGGACGGCATCCACGTCTGGCGATCCTTGGGCCGCTTGAAGCACGACTGCAGCATTTTGATCTGACGGTCCTGGGCGGTCTCAACGAAGGTGCTTGGCCGCAAGGCGCCAATACCGATCCCTGGTTCTCGCGCCCCATGCGCACGACCTTGGGTCTGGAACAGCCGGAACGCAGCATCGGCCTGTCCGCGCACGACTTCGCCATGCTGGCAGCGGGGCCGAATGTGTTGCTCACCCGCAGCCTGAAGGCCGAGGGCACGCCCACCATCGCCTCGCGCTGGCTACAACGGCTGCAGCAACTGACACAGGGGCTGGATCTGAAAGCGGCGCTGGCGCCGCCGCAGGATTATGCCGCGCTGGCGGCGCAGCTCATGGACATCAAGCAGGAGGAGCGCCTCAAGCGCCCCGCGCCCACACCGGACGTGGCGCTGCGCCCCCGACGCCTGTCGGTCACCGAGATCGAGACCTGGCTCCGCGACCCGTACGCCATCTATGCCAAGCATGTCCTGAAACTGCGGCCGCTGGATGCGCTGGACGAAGCCATCGGCCCGTCGGAACGCGGCACCGCCTTGCATAAGGCGTTGCAGCTATTCATCGCCAAATATCCCGGCCCACTGCCGGACGCTTCGGCGACCGAGCTGACCGCGCTGGCGGACCAAGTATTCGAAGATGCCGGCATTCCAAAGGCGGCGCAGGCGGTCTGGGGCCCGCGTTTTCGCGAAGCGGCAAAGGGCTTCATCGCCACCGAGCGGGCCCGGCACGATTCCATCGAAAAATCATACCTGGAAACATTCGGTCGCATGACAATCACGGCGCCGGGCGGCGATTTCGAACTGCGCTGCATCGCCGACCGCATCGATGTGATGAAAAATGGCGCCGCGACGATCATCGACTACAAAAGCGGTGCAATTCCAACGCCCCCCCAGATCAAACAGCTTTTGTCGCCGCAATTGCCGCTGGAAGCGGCGATGCTGGCGAAAGGCGCTTTCGTGGCCATCGGCCCGCGCGTGGCCGAGGAACTGATCTATATCTCCCTGGCCAACGAGGCGGCGGCGCGCAAGCCACGGCATGTGGAGGACCCAGAGGAGCGCGCCGCGGAAGCTATAGACCGCCTCACGCGCCGGATCGCGTTTTTCGATCAGCCCAGCACGCCCTATTACCCGCGCGTGATACCGCTCTATGTCGACAGCGTGGGCGACTATGACCATCTGGCGCGGGTGCGCGAATGGTCCGCCGCGGATGGGGAGGAGCTATGACGCGCGATCCATCCATGATCGCCTCCGATCCGAATATTTCCGCCTGGGTGGCGGCCAATGCCGGCGCGGGCAAGACTTATACGTTGGCCAATCGCGTCGCGCGGCTTTTGCTGGCCGATGCCAAGCCGGAGCGGATACTGTGTCTGACCTTCACCAAGGCCGCGGCGGCGGAAATGCAGGACCGCCTGTTCCGGCAACTTGGCGAATGGGCCATGTTACCCGACGATGACCTGCGCGACAAAATCGTGGCCATCGGCGGCGATGCCCATGGTCCCTTGCGCAAGGCGCGGCAACTTTTTGCCGGCGCGCTAGAAACGCCTGGCGGGTTGAAAGTACTGACCCTACACGCTTTCTGCCAGGTCGTGTTGTCGCGCTTTCCCATCGAGGCTGGCATCGCGCCCGGCTTCGAGGTTCTGGACGATCAATCGGCGCGCCAGATGATCGCCGCCGCCCGCCAGCATGTGCTGGAGCGCGCCGGATCGGGAGACAAAACGCTGGCAACCGCCGTGGCGCATCTGGTGACCGAAACCAGCGAGTACCGGCTGACCCAGATCCTAGAAACCGCGCTGGGCGGCGATCGGGGCAAGCTGGACCGGGTGCTCGACGGGGTCACGAACATGGCCGGCGCAGCCCGGCGGGCGCATGGCCTGCGCGATGGCGAAAGCGCGCAGAGCGTCACCGATGATTTTTGCAGCAGCCTCAACCGCGAGATCGGGCGGTTGCGCGCGGTACAGGCATGGCTAAACGGCGGCAGCGCCAATGACCTCAAATCAGCGGAACGGCTGCAGGCGGCCTTGGCGACCAACAATCCGGGGGAATGCTTCGCCGCGATGGGTGCCTTCCTGCTCACCGGAACCGGCGAGCCGCGCAAAGCGCTGGCGACCAAGAAACTGACCGACGCACAGCCCGCATTTCTGGACTATCTTGCCAAATTGCAGGCGCGCTATTGCGACGCCGCGGACCGTGGCCGCGCCGCGCGCGCCGCCGCGCTGGCAGAATCTGCGTTGGTGCTCATCGACACGATGCGGCGCGAGTATCGCCGCGCCAAACAATTGCAGGGCGTACTGGATTACGACGACCTGATCGCCGAAACGCGCAACCTGCTGGAAAAGCGCGACGCCGCCCAGTGGGTGCTCTACAAGTTGGACGGCGGCATCGACCATGTCCTCATCGACGAAGCACAGGATACCAGCCCGGCACAATGGGACATCGTGCGCAAGCTGACAGAGGAATTTTTTGCCGGCAAAGGGCGGGACCGCGCGCATGTGCGAACCGTGTTCGCCGTGGGCGACGAGAAGCAATCCATCTTCAGTTTCCAGGGCGCCGACCCCAGCCTGTTCGAACGCAACCTAGAATATTTCGCGCAAGCCGCGGCCGGTGCCGAGCATCCTTTCCTAGTGCAGCCGCTAACCACCTCGCGCCGCTCCGCGCCCGATATCCTGAAATTCGTCGACAACGTATTCGAAAGCGAGGCGGCGCGCGGAGGACTGACCTTCAGCGGCGGAGCGATCATGCATGAAGCGTACCGAAAGACCGCGCCTGGCGGCATAGAGTTCTGGCCATCCTTGAAGCCGATGGAAGGGGAAGAGATCGATCCCTATGAGCCGGTGGACGCGGTGCAAAAGGAAAGCCCGGTGGCTCGACTAGCATTCCAGGTCGCCGCCAGGATCGCCAGATGGATCGATGGTGGCATGTGCCTGCCCGGCCATGACGCGGTGATCGAGCCGCGCGATATCATGATACTGCTGCCGCGGCGCGAACCGTTCGGCGGCGAAGTCATACGGCAGCTCAAATCGCGAAAGATCCCGGTGGCCGGCGCCGACCGGGTGCACCTGACCGAGCAGATTGCCGCCATGGACCTGATCGCGCTGGGTCGCTTTGCCCTGCAGCGGGAAGATGACCTGACCCTGGCGGCGCTGTTGCGATCGCCGCTTTGCGGCCTCAGCGAAGAGGCGCTATTTGCGTTGGCGCATGACCGGAAGAGCGACCTGTGGAGCGCACTTGCCGCGCGGGCGGATGACTTTTCGGCGGCGCACGCATTTTTGTCGGCAATGCTGGAGCGCGTCGACTATGCCCCGCCCTTTGAATTTTATTCCCACGCCCTCACCCGCCTGGGCGCCAAGGAAAGACTGTTAGCGCGGCTGGGCGCGGAATCCGCGGACGCCATCGACGAATTCCTGTCCCTGACCCTGACGCATGAAAAAAGCCATTCGCCGTCGCTGGAAGGATTCCTGGACTGGGTCGAGCGCGGCGGCACCGAGATCAAGCGCGACATGGAACGCGGCCGCAACGAGGTGCGGGTTATGACGGTGCACGGCGCCAAGGGGCTGGAAGCTGATATCGTGATCCTGCCCGATACCACCTCGTTGCCGGGTGGACTGACGCGCAATGACGGACTGCTGTATGGCGAGGACGGCGTGCTGTTTTCGCTTCCCAAGAGCGATGCGCCTCAAGTAGTGCGCGACGCCAAGGCTGCCGCCGACATCGAACTAATGAAGGAGCATCGCCGGTTGTTCTACGTAGCCCTCACCAGGGCCCGCGACCGGCTGTGCATTTGCGGCTTCGAGGGCAAGACCGGCGTGAAGCCGGACTCCTGGTATGAACTGGCGCGGTCAGCGGCCAGGACGCTTGACCTTAACCTCTCGCGCGGTGACGACGAAATCCGCACCATCGGTGCGGTGGACGACACGCCCGGCAGAAAGGCCGATACGACGCAGACAAGAAAAGACCTGCCCCGCTGGATCGCGGCGCCCGCACCGGTCGAACCGGCGCTGCCGCGCCTCATCCGTCCGTCCGAAGCGGTCGGTGTTTCGCCGCCAACTTTCTCGCCGCTGGGCGCAGGCGCGACGCGCTTCCGCCGCGGCAATGCCGTCCATGCCTTGCTGGCGAGGTTGCCGGACACTCCGCCGGACAAGCGCCGCACCGTGGCGCTGAAATTCATCCAGGCCAGCGGACTGAAGAATGCGCAGGCGCTGGCGGATGAGGTGCTGGCGGTACTGGACGATGCGCAGTTCGCCGCAGCCTTTGCACCTGGCAGCCAGGCCGAAGCCGGCTTGCTGGCCGAGCTGCCGGAGTTAGGCAAGGGCGCGCGGGTCAATGGCCGTATCGACCGGCTGGCGGTGAACGACAGCCAGGTGCTGATTCTGGACTTCAAGACCAACCGCCCGCCGCCCGCCAGCGAGGCGGAGGTTCCGAAGATGTATCTAGAACAGATGGCGCTCTACCGCGCAGCTGCAGCGAAAATCATGCCCCTCAAAGTGTCCGACGCCTCGTTCCAGGCTGATGTCCTGGATGCCAAGAAGCCCGTGCTGGTGGATTTCTGGGCTGAATGGTGCGGTCCCTGCCGCATGATCGCGCCCGCGCTGGACGAGCTGTCGGCCGAGCTGGGCGACAAGATCACCATCGCCAAGCTGAACATCGACGAGAACCCGCATGTGCCCACCAAGTATGGCGTGCGCGGCATTCCCACCATGATGATCTTCCAGGACGGCCAGGTCGCCGCGACCAAGGTCGGCGCGCTGCCCAAGTCGAAGATCAAGGAATGGATCGAAAGCTCGATCTGAAGTTTTTCGAATTGTTGCTCAAGGCCGCCTCCGGGCGGCCTTTTACTTTCTAGCCATTCATTGGCGCGGGAGATTTTGTGATGTGGGCAGGAGACCGCGCGGAGCGTACCTCGCGTGCGTGAGAACGGCCGACGA
>JAPLPI010000074.1 GCA_026400305.1 Alphaproteobacteria bacterium
CGTCAGGTGCACTGCACCAGAACCGGTGATGCTGGCCTCCGGCGCGCCCGAGGGCGCCACGATGGCCAAGCCGCAGCCGAAGATATGAACCGCGACATTGCCGGCAGCAAGCTTGCTGAAATCGGCCTTGCCCGACCGAACACGTTTAAATCCGTACCCGGCCCCGGCTATACGTGGAGTTGCGCAAGACTTTCTGGACCGGCTAAGACGAGGCCATGCCAAATTTCTGCGCCAACCTGACATGGCTGTTCCAGGAACATGCCTTCCTGGACCGCTTCGCCGCCGCCGCCGATGCCGGCTTCACCGCGGTGGAATATCTGTTTCCCTATGACTACAGCGCCGACGACATCGCCGCGCGGCTGTCAAAGCACAAGCTGAAGGCCGTGCTGCTGAACGTGGCGCCGGGCGATTTGGCCAGCGGCGAACGCGGCCTGTCCGCCCTGCCCGATCGCAAGGCGGACTTCCGCAAGGCGGTGGATCAGGCGCGAATCTATGCCGACACAGCCGGGTGCACGCGGGTGCATCTGATGGCCTCCATCGCGTTGGGACCTGAAGCATTGGCGACCTATAAGGATTCCATCCGATACACCTGCGAAAAGCTGCACGATCTCACCGTGTTGCTGGAGCCTATCAACAATCGCGACATTCCCGGCTATCTGATGAACGACTTCCATCTGGCCGAGCAGATCATCACCGAACTGAAGCTGCCAAACCTGCGTTTCCAATTCGACATCTATCACCGCCAGATCATCCATGGCGATGTGATACGCGGGCTGGAACATTTGATGCCGATGATCGATCACATGCAAATCGCCTCGGTTCCGGGGCGCAACGAGCCCACCACCGGCGAGATGGACGACGCCAGGGTGCTGCGGGCCATCGATGCGATGGACTATCGCGGCTATATCGGCTGCGAATACAAGCCCAACACCACCACAGCCGCGGGACTGTCCTGGATGAAAGAGTTTACCGCTTAGGCAGTAACGGCAGCGGCTCTACCTTGCCCACTAGGAACAGGTAAGAAAGCGCGCCCACCACGCACAGCCCGCCCGCCACCGCCAGCGGGATCAGGAACGAGCCCTTGGTCAGCACCAGCATCACGCCGGTAAAGGTGGTGATCAGGATGCCCGCGAGATTTCCCGCAAAGTTCTGGATGCCGCCGATGGACGCAACATGGCTTTGGGTCGGCGCGATTTCACTGCACACGGTCCAGACATTGGCACCGGTGAAGGACAGCGCCGCATAGGCCAGGCTGAACAGGGCGAGGCACATCATGGTGCTGTCCACAAAGGCCGACGCGCCAATGGACGACGCCGTCAGCATGCCCCCCACTAGGCAGGTCTTACGCGCTTTGGTCGGGCTCCAGCCCATTTTCAGCAGCCGGTCTGAGGTATAGCCGCCCAGCCAATTTCCCAAGATCGCCATCAGCGCCGGCAGCATGCCAAGCGTTCCCAGCGAGGCCAGCGAAAAGCCGCGCGCCTGCAACAGGTAGGAAGGAAACCAGGTAATGAAGAAATAGATCGCGAAGTTCAGGCAGAACAGCCCGATCATCAGGCCCCAGATGGAGCGATAGCGGAACAGGTCCAACCAAGAGATCTTCGCCGCGGCCGCGGGCACCGTCGGCATACCGCGCTGCGCCAGAAGGGCATTCACCTGCGCCGGCGCGATGGCGCTGTATTTTTCCGGATCACGATAGATGAACCACCAGGCCAGCACCCAGACGATGCCCAGAACGCCGGTGACGGCAAAGGCGCCGCGCCAGCCGACAGCAACGATCAGGGCGGTGACCACCGGAAGCGACAGCGCCGATCCCGTGGTCGAGCCGCTGTTGAAGATGCCGCACGCCATGCCGCGTTCGCTGCGCGGAAACCAGTTGAACGCGACGCGGGTGAAGGACGGCAGCGAGAAAGCCTCGCCCACCCCCAGCATCAGCCGCGCCCCGATGAATTGCGTCACGCCCCGCGCGGCACCGGTAGCGATGGTGAACAGCGACCACCAGGTGACCGCAAAAGCGAGGGAGATGCGCACCCCCAGCCGGTCGATGAACCAGCCCGCTGGCAGCTGCATCAGGGCATAGGTCCAGAAGAACGCGCTGAGCACCAGGCCCATCTCGGCGGCGTTGATGCCCAGCTCGGCGCGGATGGCCGGCGCGGCGATGGCCAGGTTGGCGCGGTCGATATAGCTGATCGCATTGGCCAGAAAGCACATGCCGATCATCAGCCAGCGAATCTTCGGCATCGTTCCCCCAGACATTCGTGTTGTTATGCTTAAGGCGCGAGCTTGCTCGTCGCTTCCCAAAGGCCATTCAGATAGACGGCGCCCAGCGCCCGGTCATACAGGCCATAACCCGGCCTGCCGGTTTCGCCCCAGATCATGCGGCCATGATCGGGCCGCACATAACCCTGATAGCCGACATCATGATAGGCCTTGACGATCGCCGCCATGTCCAGCGAACCGCATTCGGACTTGTGTGCCGTCTCCTCGAAATCGCCGACCTCGTTGACTTTGACGTTACGCAGATGGGCGAAGTGGATGCGCCCCTTGCCGCCGAATTCACGCACCAGCGCCTCGACATTGTTCTTGGGCCCGGCGCCCAGCGAACCCGAACACAGGGTCAAACCATTGGCGGGGCTGTCCACGATGGCCAGAAGACGCGCCAAGTCGTCGCGGTTCTTCACGATGCGCGGCAGGCCGAAGATGGGACGCGGCGGATCGTCGGGATGGCAGGCCATCTTGATACAGCTTTCCTCGGCCACCGGCACGATGGCTTTCAGGAAATAGGACAGATGTTGCCACATTTTTTCCTCGCCTACATCGGCATATTCGGCCAGCAGACTTTTCAGCTCGTCGACATGATAGCTCTGGTCCCAGCCGGGCAGCGAAATGCCCTTGCTAACATCGATGGCGTCGACTTCGGCGGTGTTGAAGGTCAGGGTGGTGGAGCCGTCCGGCAATTCCTTGGCCAGAGATGTACGGGTCCAGTCGAATACCGGCATGAAATTGTAGCAGATGACCTTGATGCCGGCCTTGCCGAGATTGCGGATAGTCTCCTGGTAATTGGCGATCAGCCGGTCGCGGCTGGGCTTGCCCAGCTTGATGTCTTCGTGGACGGGCACGGACTCGATGACGTCCAGCGCGAAACCATGCGCTTCCACCTTGGCCTTCAATGCCAGAATCTTGTCCAGCGGCCACACCTCACCCACCGGCACGTCGTAGATGGCCGAGACGATGCCGTGCATGCCGGGGATCTGGCGGATGTATTGCAGGGAAACCGGGTCGCTGTC
>JAPLPI010000160.1 GCA_026400305.1 Alphaproteobacteria bacterium
GACAGCGACCGGCACCACGAATATGCCAAGCACGAGCATCACCTCCTGACCCTGATTGATGATACAGAAGCAAGCCAGGTCATGAAGGCCAGCAATGTCGACATGGATGCGCTTAAGAAGGCGGTCCAGAAATATATCGACGAAGACCTCTCCAACCTAGTGATGGAAGAATCCGAGGAAGCCAAGCCCACAACCGGCTTCCAGCGGGTGGTCCAGCGCGCCGTGCTGCATGTCCAGAATTCCGGCAGTGACGAGGTCACCGGCGCCAATGTGCTGGTTGCCCTGTTTACCGAGCGTGAAAGCCATGCGGTGTATTTCCTGCAGGAGCAGAACATGAACCGGCTGGATGCGGTGAGCTATATCAGCCATGGCATCGCCAAGCGCCCGGGCATGAGCCAGCCCAAGCAGGTGCGCGGCGCCGAGGAAGAAGAAGAGGGCGAGAAGAAGACCAAGCAGGGCACCGAGGCCTTGGAGGCTTATTGCGTCAACCTCAACGAGAAGGCCAAGTCCGGCAAGGTGGACCCGCTGATCGGCCGCAGTGCCGAGGTTGATCGCACCATCCAGATCCTGTGCCGCCGACAGAAGAACAATCCTTTGTTCGTGGGTGATCCGGGCGTGGGCAAGACCGCCATCGCCGAAGGCCTAGCGCGCAAAATCATCCGCGGCGAAGTCCCCGAAGTGCTACGCGGCAGCGTCATCTATTCACTGGACATGGGCTCGCTGATCGCCGGCACCCGCTATCGCGGCGATTTCGAGGAGCGGCTCAAGAACGTGATGAAGGAACTGGAAGGCCAGAAGGACGCTATTCTGTTCATTGACGAAATCCATACCGTGATCGGCGCCGGCGCCACCTCGGGCGGCGCGATGGATGCCTCCAACCTGCTCAAGCCCGCGCTGGCGCAGGGCACGCTGCGTTGCATCGGCTCGACCACCTACAAGGAATACCGCCAGTATTTCGAGAAGGACCGCGCCTTGGTGCGCCGCTTCCAGAAGATCGATGTCAGCGAACCGACCATCGAAGATTCGATCAAGATCCTGATGGGCATCAAGAGCTACTTCGAGAGTTATCACAAGCTGCGCTACACCGCAGACGCCATTAAGGCGGCGGTGGAGATGTCGGCCAAGTACATCAATGACAGGAAGCTTCCCGACAAGGCGATCGATGTTATCGACGAGCTGGGCGCCAGCCAGATGCTGTTGCCCGAAAGTCGCCGCAAGAAGGTGGTGAACGTGCGCGATGTCGAAGAGATCGTCGCCAAGATCGCGCGCATCCCCGCCAAGTCGGTCAGCAAGAACGACGCCGAGGCGCTCAAGACCCTGGAGGCCGATCTGGGCCGGGTGGTCTATGGTCAAGACGCGGCGATCCATGCCTTGTCATCGGCGATCAAGCTGGCGCGCGCTGGCCTGCGCCAGCCGGAAAAGCCCATCGGCTCCTATCTGTTCAGCGGCCCCACCGGCGTGGGCAAGACCGAAGTTGCCAAGCAGCTCGCCGCCGTGTTGGGTGTCGAATTCCTGCGTTTCGACATGTCCGAATATATGGAGCGTCACACCGTGTCGCGCCTGATCGGCGCGCCGCCCGGCTATGTCGGCTTCGACCAGGGTGGTCTTCTGACCGACGGTGTCGATCAGCATCCGCACTGCGTGCTGCTGCTGGACGAAATCGAAAAGGCCCATGGCGATCTGTTCAACATCCTGTTGCAGGTGATGGACCACGGCAAGCTGACCGATCACAACGGCAAGAAGATCGACTTTCGCAATGTGGTTTTGATCATGACCACCAACGCGGGCGCCTCCGACGCCGCCAAGGACGCTATCGGTTTTGGCCGCGGCAAGCGGGAAGGCGAGGGCGAGGAGGCCATCAAGAAGCTGTTCACGCCAGAATTCCGCAACCGCCTAGACGCGATTATTCCGTTTGCGCCTCTCAGTCGCGTTACCGTCGAAAAGGTGGTGGAGAAGTTCGTGCTGGAACTGGAAGCGCAGCTGGCCGACCGCGACGTCACCTTCGACCTGACATCGGATGCCACGCGCTGGCTGGGCGAAAAGGGCTATGACGACGCATTTGGCGCCCGTCCGCTGGCTCGCGTCATCCAGGACAACATCAAGAAGCCGCTGGCGGATGAAATATTGTTCGGCAAGCTCAAGGATGGCGGCACGGTGCGCGTGCTCTTGGACCGCGAAAAGGACAAGCTGGCGTTCGAATTCATTCCGGCGGCGGAAGCCAAGCCGCGCGCGCCGCGAACGGGCAAGAAGAAATCCGAAGACGTCGAAAAAT
>JAPLPI010000385.1 GCA_026400305.1 Alphaproteobacteria bacterium
TAGTCGGATGGTGGACGATTAAGAGGGTAAATCTTGGGCCGCGTTTTCGTTTTGAAACAAAGAGATCGACTGAAATGAAAATCACCAAAGTTCGCGCCCATGTCCTGGAGGCCAGACTCAGTCAGCCTTTTTCCTATTCCCGCGCCCGCTACACCACCCGTACCACAATGGTGGTGGAGATCGAAACCGATGTCGGTCTTGTCGGATGGGGTGAGTGCTATGGACCGGCAAGGATAAACGCAGCGGTAGTGGAAAGCCTTTCGACGCTTCTGATTGGGCAGGATCCCATGAGAGGTGAGTGGATTTGGCGGGAGATATATTCCCGCTATCGGGATCATGGGCAAAAGGGCTCAATCATCCAGGGGCTCAGTGGAATCGACATCGCACTCTGGGATCTAAAAGGAAAATTCCTTGGCCAGCCGATACACCGACTGATGGGCGGCCCCCTTCGGTCCGAGGTACGCGCCTATGCCACCGGCCTTTATCGCCGCGATGAGGGCAGACCGGATGTGTACCTCGCCGAAGAGGCGGCGGGTTATGCCAGCGAAGGCTTCAATGCGGTAAAATTGAAAGTCGGTTTCGGCGTTTCCGAGGATGCGCGAGTCACCAAGGCTATCCGCGACGCAATCGGGCCGACCGTCGGGCTTCTCATCGACGCCAACCACGCCTATGATGCGGTTTCAGCGATCAAATTGGGCAGAAAGATCGAGGGGCTCGATATTGGCTGGTTCGAAGAACCGGTTCCCCCTGAAGACGTTGCGGGTCATCGTCAGGTTCGTGAAGCGCTGACAATCCCGATCGCAAGTGGCGAATGCGAATTTACCCGCTTCGGCTTCCGCGATCTCATCACCACCCGGGCCGTGGATATCGTGCAGCCGGACACCTGCTCGGCCGGCGGTCTTTCAGAGTGCAAGAAAATTGCAGACTTCGCCGAAACCTATAATCTTCGCTATGCACCGCATGTATGGGGCAGTGGCATAGCAATGGCTGCGGCACTGCAGCTTCTTGCGGTCATTCCATCCTTCACGCCGCTGTCTCTTAATCCGGTCGAGCCGATGCTCGAATTCGACCGGACCGAGCATCCTATCCGCGAAGCATTGCTACTAGTGCCCATCGAACATCGAAAAGGCATAGTGCAGGTTCCTGACGGTCCCGGATTGGGCATCGAGATCGACCGCAGAGTGCTGGAACAGTTCGCTAAGGCTACGTAGGCCTGCGGGGTATTTTGTTCCAGCGTTATTGAGGCTACTGCATAGCTGGCGATCCATCTAGATGATTGTGTCACGGGTATAAAAGCTAGAGGCGCAGACGTTATAGGTCTATGGCAAGCAGCACCAAGACTGTCGAAGCGAATATCCCAGTACCGAGCGCCATCTCGCAGCCCCCATTTCCCGCAGCATACCCCCTTCCGCCCGCCCTATGTAGCCGGGATGATGGCTCGCCGGGCTGATCTAGGCTAGGGTTTGGGCGGATTAGGCGGGATAGGGGCAGTCTTTCTATGCCGCTGGTACAAAATATCCGTCAGGTCAGGGATAGATCAAGCAATTGATCCAACTCGCCCCCACTCCCGTAAAAAATATCGAGTTATTCTAAAAAGCGATGAATAGGGACACAGTCATGAAAAAAACCATCGTCTTCGCTATATTGGGAACAATTCTTTCAGTTTCCACAACTTGGGCCAAGAACACGTGCGTCCGAACGCGCGATATCGAAAGTTCCGCCTCTAAAGATGGCAAAACGTTGGTTTTCAAGATGCGCGGCGGGAGTACGCTCGTCAATCACCTAAGGGGCGTCTGTCCAGGCCTTAAATATGATGGCTTCATATGGGTTATCCGAGGCGGTAACGATGAAGTCTGCGAAAACCAGCAGAGCCTGCAAGTACTGCGCTCAGGTGAGATATGCATGCTTGGAAGCTTTGATCAACCAACAACTAAGCCAAAAAAATAATCAGATCACGTTTTCATACAGCAAGGCATAGGCAGCCGGGCTGGATGGCTCTGCTGGCCTTGGGGTCGGCGTGATTGCTCAGAAGTGGCGGCCTATTCCCAGCGATCCTTCGTCTTGGCCTTGTCGAATGTCTGCCATTGCATGTTGGCCGGGCTGTCAGCCCCGCCCCGTTTCAACGCGATCACGTGGTCGATGATGTTGCCGGGACATGGCCCGGTAGGCAGAAGCGTGACTGGGCAATGCCACGAAGGGAAGCGTCATAAGCGCAACGCCCGGATACGGTTGTTTTCCGTGTCCCCGATATAGAGCAGCCCATTACGGATATGCAGTCCGTGCGGCCGCGCCAGCGAACATTGCAGCGGATCACCATCAGGCCCGTCACCCCGCGCCCCGGTGCCCACCACGGTGGTGACCAGGCCGTCGCGCAAGGACACCCGTCGGATCACATGGTTCTCGGTGTCGGCGATATAAAGACTGCGGTCCGGCGCATAGGCGATGCCCTTGGGCCCGTTCCATGTCGCATCCCGCGCCGGCCCTCCATCGCCGGCATAGCCCTTAGCGCCTGTGCCCGCGATGTGCCGCATAAACCCGGCGCGCGGATCAAGAGAATAGACTTTGTTACCCTCGCGCAGGATCAGATACATGGTCCCGTCCGGCCCGATATCGATGGAGCGCGGGCCATTGAGCGGCGACAGCAGCGGCGCGCCATCCGGCGTGTCCGCCGCCTGCCCTGTTCCCGCCCAAGTGGTGATGATGCCGGTGGCGGCATTGCGCTTGCGGATGCGGTTGTTCTTAATGTCACAGATATAGAGGTCGCCGCGCCGGTCCAGCACGATGCTGTGCGGCTGGTTGAGCTGGCCGGCCTCTGACGGGCCGCCATCGCCGCCAAAGCCGGGCGCACCGGTGCCGGCCAGGGTCGAGATCATCCCGCCGCGCGTGATCTTGCGGATGACATGGGTGTCGCGCTCGGCCACCAGCATATTGCCGGCTTGGTCGAAACGGATTTCATGGGGCACGCTAAGGCGTGCCGCCCTGGCCAGGCCGCCATCACCGCCATGGCCGCTTTCGCCCGTACCTGCCACAACGAAGACCTTGCCGCCGCGCAGTTGCAGCACACGGTTACTGCCGAAGTCAGCCCAGCTAAGCGATCCATCCGGTGCGCTGTCCACGCCAAAGGGCTGGTTTATGTCTGCGGTGGCAGCGGCGTCCCCGTCATGAGCCATGCCCCGCACGCCAGTGCCAACTAATGTGAAAATTCGCTGCGGCGCAGCGAAGGCCGGGCACGGCGTCACAGCAAGGCCTGCGCCTAGGACGATGCGGCGTGTCAAGGAAAAATTCATTGCGCCACACTAGCGGCAAGCGGAGGCCCCGTCCACGCCGCTCCACCGCCCGGCTCTATAAGATGGTCCCAAGAACGCAAATGAATCACGGAGAGTGATCTGGGGTTCTGACACGTCGCAACACGCTGTCTTCGAAGACATTGAATCTGGATGGAACTGGCTGCGGCATAATTATTCATTCATCTGCGACGCTTTTACAGGCGCTTGCGCCTGTTTCTGAAAAGCGCGGTGATTAAAGGGGGCCAACATCAAGCCGACGAACGACCGCGGATAATTCACTACCTCCCCGATTCCGATATCATCGTTCGGCTGTTTGCCTTTTGGCAAATAGAAGGTGCCAAATAAAAGGTCCCAGATGATGACGTCGCCGCCGTAATTGGTGTTGCCTTCTCGTGGGTCCTTGGAGTGGTGATAGCGATGATTCTTCGGTGACGAAAAAATGAAATCAAAGGGTCCAAGGATTACGTCCATATTGGTGTGCTGGAAGCGTCCACTAGTGCGGCTGATCAGGAACGCAACAAATACGCTTTCGACAGGCGCCTTTACGAAAGCGAGAGGGATTGCCCAATGAAATCCTTGCACTAATCTTTCAATCGGGTGGGATCTTGTGCCGTTGAACCAGTAGAGGCGGTCTGAGGAATGGTGTACGGCGTGCCAACGCCACATGAAGCTGTTTTCATGCATCCACCGGTGGTACCAGTAGCGAAAGAAATCGTTGATCACCAGGAGCAAAAAGACCTGCGCCACGGGCGGGAGCGATGATGGCCAAATGGATTGCCCAATCGCTGGCGATATCTTCTGCACCACAATGGCGATGGTCGCGAGTTGCAGCGGCACTATAATCCAGTCACCGCAAATTTTATTTCCGAATAGCAGCATGACGTCGGTCGACGCGTCAGGATTTTTCAGCCACTTCCTGCTGAACGGTATCAACCGCTCAATCGGCATCCATATCGCGCCATAAATCAAGTACATGCCGATCGATGCAATGAATGTCTGACTCGTATAGCCGCCCTTGACCAAATTGAAACCGATTACGAAGGTGACGGTCATGAACAGCGGAAAGATCGTAACCTGCAGAATTTTTTTGAAGAGCGTACCTTCGATCCTGTGACTTAATGGATCAATCCTATCGAGCAACCAGCTGATTTGCTTCACCACTGCGACATAGAAAAAATACTCTATGGGGTGGAACACGCGCTCCGCTACTCGACCAAACCAGACCCAGAACGGCTTCAAGACTTTTAAGTATATTTCATGTGAATGAATGGCTGGTTGCGACATGTAATTAAACCTTCTCTAGGTAATGTCCCAGAGGCAGATCACAACAAGTCAACCGCAACGATTTCATGCGCTAAGACGCTCGGAACTTTGACGATAAGGCGTCCGTCTTCGATGTGGATGGCGGCGTCCGTTCCCGTCTCCAGTAGTCTCACCGCCTTGGCGGTGCGACCCTGCGGCAGCTCCAGACTTACCGTGTAAGGCCCCATAGCAATTAGCTCGCGCATATATCCCTTCATTGCCATTGGATTTGTCAGGTTGACCAGATGGGCCGTGACCGAGTCCTTTTGCCGCCAATAGCTAACATCCACCATGCCTTGCCCGCTCACTGTCAATGGTTGCGAGTCGCGCGCGGCACAGGCCACCGCGTTACGCAGCAACGCTAGGTGATCCTGGTTGGAGGCCCCCCAGAAACAGCGATCCAAGTCGAAGGGAAAATAAACCACCCACCCCTTGCCAACAACGGCCAGCGGCACTTGTTGTCCTACGAGAAATAGGCGTCGGTGCGCTTCTATAGCGGCGCCCGCCGCCTGCCATACAGCATGGTCAGGTTGATCCGCCGGTTGGTGTAGCCGGGCCTGAAATTCACCCTGTCGGTCTGGTGGAACAGATGCGAAGCGAATACTAAGGCCCGGTTGGAGCGGTACGGCACGGTGACGCTTCGTGCGCCCCGCCGCTTCAGATAGGCCTGGCAGCCGGCGGTGTCGCCGATATATTCCGACTGTTTCCAGTCGTCCGGTGCGGCGACATCCCACACCGTCAGTCCGCCATGCTCGGGATCAAGGTTTGCCTCGTCCGGCGTGATCCAGAAATTGAACGTCACCAGAGAGGGATCAGCATGCGTGCCAACGCCGCTGAGTCGGCTGTCATACTTGAAGGCCCAAAGATAACGCAGGTGATGCCCTTCCATAATTTCGGCATAAACTTGGCGCAGTTCCTCGTCGATCTGCGCGATTAGCGGGCAGGCAAGCCCATGTTCCGGCATGGCGGTGAGATAGCCATCGGGGTGCGTGTCGCGCCAAATTGTCGAACCCCAGCAGAAGCGCCGCAGCTTTTCCAGCGCCGCCACCGTCAGAAGATCGTCGATCACGATGATTTGAGGCTTACGGGACTGCCATTGCCGCACCGCGTCGGCGACATTGCCAACATTGACCGCCTTGCCAGCAATGCGACTGCCGTCCGCAAGCTGGAACCGCTGAATGTCCCCGCCTGTGTCGCGCAAATAATCACGCTGTTCGCTATCATGTTGCAGCCGGTGCGGCAGCTCGGACTGCTGCGGCATGCACCCATAGGCCGGATAGGCTAGCTGGGCGTGACGGTGAAAGCAGGCAAAGCTTTCGGCGATCCGGCCTGGAACAGGCTCGCCTTCCCGCAGCAGCAGGTTTCCCAGCCGGAACAGCGCGTCGACATTGTCGGGTGCCACGGCAAGAACCATCTCCGTGCCCAGGAACGGCGCGATGTCATGCGGAGTCAGACCATAGCGGTCTGTCAGCCACCGAATCATCTCGGTGGTGGCGCTTTTCATCGCGGCATCGACTGTCACGCCAGTACCGACGATCATGACATGATCGGCATTTTCCAGACGCGGCTGACCAAGTGCCTTGTCTGCAATCAGATCCACGCGGAAGTTGACATCCTTTGAACGGGCTTGTCCGCCCTCTTCAACGAAAAGGCGTCCGTCGGTCATCGGAAGATAATAGTTGATGCCCCCCAACTCCCGGACCGCCACGTCCCAGACGCCACTAAAATCTGCCGTCTGCGCCCTTGCGCCAGTTGAGGCCAAAAGTATCTGCGCCAGACCCAGATGCTTCTTTATGGCACGCTGCGGCCGGCGACCGCGCGCCTGGGCAGGGCAAACACCTGCTCCGCCCAACAGATATCTGACTGCCGGCATTATAATCTCCCCCCACCGAAGCAATCGGAACTGGCGGGACGCCCTTTAAAATTGTAATATTTCAGCAGCTTACAGCCGAAGCGGCATGCCGCCAAGCGCCATCAGGATTGATCGAAGGCGATGTTGGATTTCGATGAGGTCGTCGCGCCCCTTGGACAGGCAGCTTTCCTGCGCGAGCACTGGCTAAAGACCTTCGCGCATATCCGCGGCACCAAAGGCCGGTTCGCCGGCCTCCTGACATGGAAGGACCTTAGCGCGATCCTCGAGCAGCACCGGCTGACCCCGCCACGATTGAAGCTTTTCCAGGATGGTAGTCCGGTCGATCCTTCGCGATACCTGACATCCGCCGCGTTCGGGGTGCCGCGGATAGACGCAGGCGGCCTCGCGGTCTGCATCGCGCGGGGCGCCACGCTGATCCTTGACGACGCGCAAGAATTGGCGCCAAGCGTCCGAGACCTAATCGAAGCGTTCCAGCTCGCATTACACACCGATGCCTACATCAATCTATACGCGGGCTGGCATGGACAGAATGCATTTAATCTGCACTGGGATCCCCAGGAATCCATGGTGTTGCAGCTGTGCGGTCGCAAACATTGGCAGGTCTATGGCCCGACCCGGCCGCACCCCCTCAAGCAGGATCTTGAGGCTCCAACTCCGCAGACTGCGCCGCCGGTCTGGGAAGGCATCCTGGAAGATGGCGATGTGCTCTATATTCCACGTGGTTGGTGGCACTTCGCAACGCCGCTGAATGAACCGAGCCTGCACCTGACGGTTTCGATGACCCCGCCGACAGGGCTGGATTACATGAGCTGGGCGATTGCGCGCCTGCGCAGCCATCAGGACGTCCGCCGCAGTCTGCAGGCGGGCGATGCGCCGATGGCCGGCAAGCTGCACAAGCTGCTGGGCGAAATGCTGACACCAAAGGGAATGAAGGTGTTCCTGTCCGAATGGGAGGCCAATATCAGGCCGAACCCACACATTAATCTGCCTGACGCCGCCTATCGCCAGCTTTCACCTGTCACTGTACGGAGCGCAATCCGTCTGGCCGGCCTGCACCGCCTATTCATGGTGCCGCATAGCGATGGCTTTGAGTTCAAGGCTGCCGGAAAAATGTGGCAGGTGCCAAGGTCGCTGGAAGCGGCGCTTGCCAGCTTGAACAATGTGCAAATTCATACCGTCGAGGCGCTCTGCCAAGGGATGACCGAACAAGTCCGGGCGGACTTGATCAGCAGCCTGAATGTCCTGGCACAAAACGGTGTCGTGCTAGTCGAACACCCGGCTTGAATCTCGGGCAGCGGCAGGCGCCTTATCCCATCATGCAAAAACGATGACGCGCGGACACCAAGCGGTGCCCGCGCGCCAAGACACCAATCAACTAGTCGCTGATGCGTACGCCGACATGGAACATCCGGCCGATGGTGTCATACAGGAGAGGATTGGCACCATCGTTGGTCGGGTTCTGCGAGTTGGAATAGAAAGGAGGCGGATTCTTGTTCAGCAAATTGTCCACCTGGCCGTACAGGGTCCAATGCTCGCTCAGGTTAAGCGAACCACCCAGATTCAGATAGAAAATGCCGGGCACATGGTTGTCCTGGACCGTGGGGTTCTGGAGCGTGGGAACCGGACATGTTCCGGGTGTGCACTGGATCCAGTTCAAGTTGTGACGGCCTTCCGAGATCAAGTTTTCCGACAGGTGGATCTCCCAGTTCTCGGACTGGTAGGCCTGGGTCAGGAATGCCTTCAGATGCGGCGTCGCGCCATCGTTGGAGCCCGCGGTATTAAGCCTAAAGGTGCCCGGCAGACCCGGCGTGTTGATGAACTTGCTGACATAGGTGGCCATCGCACGCACCGTGAAGGTGCCGGGGATGGGCATGAAACCCCAGTCCGCCAGGCTGAACTGGTAGGTCGTTTCCCAGTTAAAGCCATCCGTGACCGTGTTGGCCGTGTTGAAGGCCTGGGAATTGACCTGGATCCAGTTCGAGCTGACCGCAGGCGACAGGCCACCAGCCACCTGTATCGCGTTACAAAATTGCGTCAGGCCCGCGTAGCAGTTGTTCACACTGGTCTGAGTCGGAACGCCGGTAATCTGGCCACTCAGGTAGATGCGGTAATAATCCAACGACGTGTTGAAGCCCGGAAACCAGCTTGGCTGCAGCACCACGCCCAGCTGTGTATTGATAGATTTTTCCGACTTGAGCAGCGGATTGCCCAGCGTGCCGTTGATGACCTGGATCGAGCCGCCGCGCCAGGGATCATTGTTGGAGCCGTTGGCGGTAACAGGCGCC
>JAPLPI010000113.1 GCA_026400305.1 Alphaproteobacteria bacterium
TAGTACCCGAAGGACTGCCCAGACGGCGTGATGGCCGGTCGCGAAAGCGCCCGGCCCTCCTGTCATATTCCCCGTTTGTCTTCAAAGCCCGCGCGGGCGGCCGCCATTACCAGGATTCTGGTCCGGAACGGGGCCGCTGGGTATCACGCCGGGCAAGTTTCCACCGGAATAGCCGCTGCTGCGGCAGGCGCGGATGCCGCGGTCCCAGCCCACATGATAGGCGCGGCTGCTCTCATATTGCTTGTCGTCGCGCACGATGGTGTCGTCATGGCGCTTGTTGGCGTCCGGGCCGTACGCGCTGTTGCAGCCATCCTGGTAGCCGACCTTGTAGTCGGGCGACTTGCGCAGCTTCTGGATTTCCTTGTTCTGAAACAGGCCACAGGCGGCCAGCGGCAACGCAAGAAGCAGGATGAGAATTGGGCGCATGGCTACCTTAGAATTAACCAGTCCTTTTACCCCGTTTAAAAGGAAAAGGCGCAAATTTTCTCATCATGAAGGGCGCTTTCATGGAACGGACGGATTTCTCGCGGCATCGTGTGCTGCTGGTGGGCCCCAAACCCATACCCTGCAGCTGTTGCGCTCGGTGATGAACATTTCCGGCGGCGGCGCGAAACGCTTTGTCTTGCTTGGTCAGGTTCTGTGCCGCGAAGTCCCAGTTCAGGATCTTACCAAGCACGCCTTCTAGGTATTTGGGACGCGCATTCTGGTAGTCGAGATAATAGGCATGCTCCCATACATCCACGGTGAGCAGGCAATTGAAGCTCTTGGCCATCGGGGGCTCGGCATTGGCGGTCTTCTCGATCGCAAGCTGGCCGTCCATGCTGACTAGCCAGGCCCAGCCGGAACCGACCTAGGTCTTGCCGGCTTCGGCGAGCTGGGCGATCAGTTCGTCCTTGCTGCCGAACGCCGCGGTGATGGCGCTGTCCAGCGCGGCCCCCGCTTCGGTCCTGGATGGCGTCAGGCTGCGCCAGTAGAAATCGTGATTCCACGCTTGGGCAGCATTGTTGAAGGTCTGCTTGTCCTTGGCCCCGGGCGCGCCCTGGGCCTTGCGCACGATTTCTTCCAGCTTAAGGTCTGCATACGGCGTGCCGTCAACCAGCTTGTTGAGCGTGTCCACACAGGTCTGATGGTGCTTGTGATAGTGAAACTTGATGGTCTCGGCGGAAATGGTGGGGGCCAGGGCGTCTTCGTCCCAAGGCAACGGGGCAAGTTTAAAGGGGGCGGACATAGGCTACTTCTTGTCATGCAATATCGAGTTTCCCGTTAATGCCTGAGGCGGAACAGCTCCGCACGCATGGCGCAGGGCATATCGGGCAACAGGTGTCGCGTATACAGCGCAGAATTTTGCGCGGGCCACCCGCATGCCGACAATTCGTGATGTCTCTAACCCAATTTTCATTCGACTTTCGCGAACACGTCGCGCAAAACATTGAATAGGCGGGAGATATTTTCAGAGCTTTTTGGAACACACCATCCCTGCATATGAAATCTGCTATCTCGATGAGGCCGGCGCCCTCACCTACAAATTTTCCGTCACCTGCGATGATGACCAGCGCGCCAAGATCCTGGCGCATGCCATGAAGCTGCCCAGCGCCAAGAGGCTGGAAGTGTGGACCGGCGAGGCACTGATCTACACCCGTCCCAGCGCAACGCTGAAACGCCGATTGTTGCGGGCGAGCTAAGGGCTAGATCAGCTTTTCAGCCCTGACCCAATCCAGCGTCTTGTCCAGCGCGCGGGTCAGGCGATCAAACATCTCGTGGATCTCCGCTTCGCTGATCACCAGCGGCGGGCACAGCGCGATACGATCATGCAGCAGGGCGCGCACGATGACGCCCTCGTCCTGGCAGAACTGACAGCATTTGACGCCCACGGCTTTGGCCGGATCGAAATTGCGCTTGGTCTTCTTGTCCGGCGTCAGTTCGACGGCGCCGATCAGGCCCACGCCATTGGCCTCGCCCACCAGCGGGTGATCGCCCAGCGCCTTGAGCCGCCGCTCAAACACCGGCGCCACCTTGCGGACATGGCCGAAGGTGTCGCGGCGCTCGTAAATCTCCAGCGTCTTCAACGCCACCGCGGCAGCGACCGGATGGGCGCTGTAGGTAAAGGCGTGCCACAGCCCGCCGATGCGGGTGGCTTCCGCCTCGATGATCTCCACCAGTTCCGGCGACAGCAGCACCGCCGAAATCGGCAGATAGGCCGATGACAGCGCCTTGGCGATGGACATGGAGTCGGGCTGGTAATTGTAGGTCTGGCAGCCAAAGGCATTGCCGGTGCGGCCAAAGCCGCAGATCACTTCATCATCCACCAGGAAGATGCCGTACTTGTCCAGCACCGCGCTGATCGCTTCGAAGTAGCCGCGTGGCGGCACCATCGCTCCGCCCGCGCCCATTACCGCTTCCACGAACATGGCACAGATCGTGTCGGGCCCTTCGCGCAGGATGGTGGCTTCCAGGTCAGCGGCCAGGCGGGCGGAATATTGCTCCTCACTTTCGCCATCGCGCGCGCCGCGATAATAATGCGGGCATTCCACCCGCACCGTGAAGTCGAACGGCAGGTCGAAGCTTTTGTGGAAGGCGTCCAGCCCGGTCAGGCTGGCGCTGGCTAGCGTGACGCCATGATAGGCCTTGTTGCGGGCGATGATCTTCTTGCGCCCCGTCTGGCCGCGGGCATTGGCGGCGTACCACATCAGCTTGATCTGGCTGTCATTGGCCTCAGACCCGGAATTGGCGAAGAACACCTTGCCGGTCGGCATCGGCGCAATCTCCTTCAGCTTTTCCGACAAGGCGATGGCGGGCTCGTGGCTCTTGCCGCCGAAGATATGGGCGAAGGACAGCTTGCGCATCTGCTCGGCGGCGGTTTGGACCAGTTCTTCCTCGCCCCAACCCAGCGCGGTGCACCACAACCCGCCCATCGCCTCCAGGTAACCCTTGCCATCGGCGCCATACAGGAAGACGCCCTTGCCACGCTCGATCACCAAGGGCCCTGTCTGGCGCAGTACAGTGAGGTTGGTGAAGGGATGCAGCAGGCTCGCCATATCGCGGGCTTGCGTGTTGGAAAGGACGGGATTGGACATCGAAACGGTCTCACTATCGCGGCGCTGGGAATCTACCTTATGATGGGCGCAATTGAACGCCCATTCCCGGATTTCTGACATGCGTTTGCAACTGATGGCCGCTCGCGGCGCGCTGACCAGCCTGGTCCTGGCCGTCCTGACCGGCATCGGCGCGGTGGCGTGCGTGCGGCTGGGGATTTTCACAGACGCGGACGACCATACCGTCATGACCCTGGCCACCGGGCTTGGCCTTTTGGCGCTGGGATTGTCTCTGATGTGGCTGAAACAGGCGCTGACCCGCAATGCCGGGGACGGCAAGCGGCTGGGCCTGATCGCGCTGGCGGGGTCGCTGATTTTCCTCTACCACCCGCTTGCTTACGTCTATTACGGTTTTACGGCGCTCCCAATCCACGACGCCACCACCGATCCGGAGGACCCACCCCAGTTCGTGGCGCTGGCAAAAATCCAGCCCGCTAATGCCCGGGCGTTCGATGCCCAGCGCAAAATCACTTACAAAGGCGAACAGGTTACGGCCGCCTATGCCCTGCATGAGAAATACCCGACCCTTACCAAGCCGCATGCCGGTTTGCTGGTGTCGCCGCAGAAAGCCTATTGGCGCGCCCATGCCGCGGTGGAGAAGCTGGGCTGGACCATTGTCGATGCCAGCGAAAAAGATCTGCGCATCGAAGCCACCGACAAGAGCCTGTGGTTCGGCCGCATCAGCGACATCGTTATCCGTGTGCGCCAGGCCGGCACCATCGGTAGCCGCATCGACCTGCGTTCGCAAAGCCGCGACGGCACGCTGGACCATGGCCGCAACGCTGCGCGGCTGAAGGCCTTCTTCACTCAATTCCACTTCTGATCCAGCGCCCACTGGATTCGATCACCAGGCCGCGCGCCTTCAGCCAGTCCAGATGCGCCAAGGTCTGCAGCGCCGCCGCGCCGCGCAGGGCGGTGTCGATTGCGGGATAGAGCTTTTCCACGATCGCGGGAATCGCAGCGCCGCCCACCAAGGCGTCCAGAATCTGCACCTCGCGCTGGCGGCGATGCGCGATGAGTTGCTGCAGCCAAAGGTTCGGCTGCGGGATCGGGGAACCGTGGGTGGGATAGAAAATCGCATCATCACGCGTGCTGAGTTTTTCCAGGCTGGCCACATATTCGCCCATTTCGCCATCTGGCGGCGCGATCACGCTGGTGGACCAGCCCATCACATGATCGCCGCTGAACAGCGCCTTCTCCTGCGCCAGAACAAAGCACATATGATTGGCGGTGTGGCCCGGCGTAGCCAGGCACGCAATGTCAAAACCATCACCGGCCAGCGCCGCGCCATCCACCAAAAGTTCGTCTGGCACAAAGTCATGGTCATGCGCTTCATCGGCGGCGCCTTCACCGGCCCCGGCCTGCGCAGCGGGCGCCAGCGCATAGGTCCTAGCCCCGGACCATTCTTTCAACGGCGCGGAAGCGGGCGCGTGATCCCGGTGGGTATGCGTAATCAGGATATGACTGAGCCGGCGCCTGCCCACAGCGCGCTGCAGGGCCTGGACATGCGATAGAATCAGCGGTCCCGGATCCACCACAGCCACATCGGCGCCCGCGCCAATCAGGTACGTGCCTGTGCCCTTGAAGGTGAAAGGCCCGGGATTGGGGGCCAGAATCCGCGACACCAGGGGCGACAGCCGCACCCCCACCCCGGTGGGCGCATCCAGAGAGCGGTCGAAATTCACGTTTGGTTAACCTGCAAAATCCCCGGGAACGTTACGTCTTTTCCGCTTGCAGTAAAGCAGTCCTTAATCCGGAACCGGACATGCTCATGCATTATTTCGTGATGGAGCATTTTCAGTGGCCAATGATCGTTCGGTCCGTTTTCTCAGCGCGCTTGGCAGTGCCTCCACCAGCCGCGTACTGAATCTGCTCCGCATTGCAGCCGACAATGTCGAAAAACCAGAGCATCTGGAAAAGCCGATCTTTGTTTCGCCCATCATCAACAAGGCCTTCCTACTCAAGCACCGCACCCGGGCCGACGAAACCTATCTGTTCGCCAGCCCCCGTGCGGTGGCCACCAAGATCATCATTCCCTTCGACAGCACCGATTTGCGTGCCGGCGGTCGCTCGCTGTTCGTGGACCAGCGCGGCTATACCGAGGCGCTGCGCGATGTTGGCAACTACAAGAGCGACGAGCTGGAACGCGGCCTGTCGGTGCTGCGCATGCTGTACGCGGTGCCCAGCCTAGACCCGTTCCTGCTGCGAGAACATTTGCGCATGAACAAGATCGAGGTCGCGCCCAGCTACTTCGCCATCTCCGAAGGCGACCAGGAGCGGATGCATTCTTTCGTCAGTCAGGAACTGTCTAGGCTGATCGCGCTGGCCGGCGGCGACACGACCTCGTCCGGACGCTTGGTGTCGGCCATGCTGTCCAACGAGATCGACGAAAAGCTGGAGCCGCTGCGCCTTACCCTGTGCCTGACTGGTAACGACTTCCGCGAAGGCGTGTTCAGCTGGCGCGGATTTCTTTATTACAAATGGTCGATGGGCAAGTTCTGGCCCGACGTGATGGGCGTGCTGCGCGAGATCAACACTATCCAGCCTTTCGGCGCCCTAACGCCGGAGCAGAAAGCCTATCTGGCCGCCGCCCGCCGCAACATCATTGGGATGGTGCGCGACAACGGCAATCATGTGAACAAGACGCTTGGCGTCTATGACGCCTCGTTCGGCGCTCTAGCAGGCTGCTGAAGAATTAGTCTTTGTTGTCGGG
>JAPLPI010000088.1 GCA_026400305.1 Alphaproteobacteria bacterium
ATCTCCCCAAGCCAATCCACGGTCTTAGCCTTCTTCCCACTCTTGAACGTTCCGCCCTTCGTTAGCTCTTCTTACGAATGAGTGTGGCTCGCTAGGCACTCTTCGCTAGCTATGACACAGCGCTGCATTGAGGTTGACACTGAACCGATGAGGAGGGGTGTTGAGTGGTGATAAAAAAGCCTCTAAACTTCTTACCGGTTTGTGTTGTTTACAAGGAATCGTAATTCTCTCGGAGAGTTAGTTTTATGACTGTTAAAAAGATCTGGATTTACGCAAGGATTTTTGTTGCTAGTGTTATTCTTTTAGTAGGCGCATTAGTGCCGGTTTTTCAGATCTACCAATACCTACGAACTGGGGTTTGGGAACCATTGCCATTGAGCTTATTCGGTCATTTGAATTCGCAGTATATTGGTCTCAACAATATTGTTAATCAGTTTTTAGATTTCACTAACATTGGTTTTTTGATAATGTTATTTGCCGTTGTCTGGTTTTACGAACTTGCCACTGAAAAATAATCAATATTTCTCTAGACCCAAAGTCCAAGTGTCACCCACACATCACATCTCCCCAAGCCAATCCACGGTCTTAGCCTTCTTCCCACTCTTAAACGTCCCGCCCTTCGTTAGCTCTGCTGCTGAGGCGACGTTGCTAGTGTGACCGTAGTGGCGCTCTAACATCGCCGTACTGGTCCCCATATTCTTAGCCAAGATGTACTGGTGGACGCCTTCTTGTAGTCGGAAGGTGGCGTAGGTGTGTCGTAGCGAGTAGATCGTACGCCTATCGCCTTGGCTGTCTTTCTCAACACCCGCTGACTTTATCAAAGCGGCAAATGACTTCTTGAAAGATCCAACAGTCGACCCATCACGGTTACAAAACACATAGTCGTCATTGCTAGGTTTCTGTCCTAGCTCTTCAGTCCGTAAATCCAACAGTCGCTTGAAGTAGACTTTAACTTCGGGAGTGCGCGCTACAACTTCTCTTGGTCCTGTCTTACCCGTAACGAACAGAGCGATGTCGGCGGCTTCTTTACTCCCGGCAGCCTGTGGTATCTCTTTTAAGTCTCTCCACTTTAGTCCTCTAGCTTCGCCGACGCGTATCCCTGTGTTGGCTAGGATCAACACGTAGTTGATAAGCATACTTCTGTCCCTAACAACCCAAGGGTAATCGCTCTTAACAAACTCACGTAAGTGTCGGACGAGCTTGTTGTAGTCCTTGTCATTGAAACTTTGACGACGATTGTTCTCGCCTTTGACCTTAGGAAAGCGGGGTAGCGCTTCTACGTAATCCTTCTCCAAGCACCAGTTGAAAAATTGTTTTAGATCGGTCGTGTATCGCTTAATCGTATTTGGGGAGAGTGTACCGGTACGAGAGCTTTTCCGGATCCAAGCATTGAGATCTATCAGTAAGCCTGTCGTAATTTCGTCTAGCCTCTTAGCTCCGAAGAATTAGCCGTCTTGTCTAATTCGGCTAAGGCTTCGGTAAACTCAGTGAGAGCTAGTGAGATCTTCTTGGCGTTGATCTCTTTACCGTTAGCCGCTCTGACAAGCGTTTGTGTGTAGAGCTCATTAGCAAAAGCGAAGGCAGCGTGTTCGTCGGTCGTCTTGGTACTACAGGATATGTAGCCGGGACCGTTGGGGATCTTTATCCGACAGAACCAGGTCGGCTTCTTGTAGTCGGTCCTCTTAAACAGATAGATCGCCCCATCTTTCAGGGTCCGGCTGTCTAGGTCCGCCTTAGCTTTCCGGGGGCTTTTTAGGTCGTTTTTAAGGTCCAAAATCCCATCCGGGTAAAACACTACATCTAGTGTATATCCTAAAATGGATCCGTCGTAAATCCGTTTACGATCCGGTTATGGTTTTTAGAGGTATTTTGGAGGGCTGAAAAACAGCTAAGCCATTGAAAACATTGGTGGGCGCGACAGGGATTGAACCTGTGACCCCTCCCGTGTGAAGGGAGTGCTCTCCCGCTGAGCTACGCGCCCGTCTAAGACGGAGGCAGGGCTATAAGGAAGGGGCTCCGGACCGTCAAGCGGGAGGCTGATAAAGCATCCACTAGAGACGTTTAGGCCGCCAGCGGCAGCTCGATCCAGAAGTGGGTCTGGTGGACGGGTCCGCTCTTGAAATTGATCCGCCCGCCCTAGGCCTCGACCAGAAGCTTGGCGATGGACAGGCCCAGACCGGCCGCCCGGTACCGAGCGGCCCACTGCCTCCGACTGGCGGAAGGGCAGGAACACCGCCAACCGCTCCGCCGCGGGGATGCCCGGGCCGGTATTGGTGATCTCGATGCGTCCAAAGCCGTCGTCCCGCGCATGGGCGCTGACTTGGATGGGCAAGAAATTGTCTCCATACTTGAAATAATTTGCGATCAGGTTGTTGAGGATCTGGGCCAGCCGCACCGGAACGGCCTGCACCGCCAGCGCGTCCTCAATGTTGTCCATCGCCACGTCCTTGCTGCCCAGGGTGGGCATGGCCCGCTACAATGTCATCGCTACCCATGATGCGGTGGCCGCGCTCGCCATGGTGCGTACCCAGGAGCCGGTTGCGGTGATCCTGGACGTGCAGATGCCGGGCGGTGACGGCCTGTCGGCGCATGGCCAAGCTGCCGGTGATGATGCTGACAGGCGAGCGCAATCCCGCAACCGTGATGGAAGCGATGACCGGCGGCGCCAGCGATTACATGGTCAAGTCGTTCAATCTCGACACCTTGCTGGAACGCTTGTCGCGCCTGGTGAAATCTAGCGCCATGGTGTGGGGACAGCCGCTTGTCGCCACCGCGCCCACCAGCGGGACCTGGGAGCTTTAAATAAGCTTCAGGTCGCGCAATGCCTGTGACAATTGTGCGAAATCATCCAGCACTAGGTCGGCGCCAAGATCTTTGGCGGGCACCGGCGTGAAGCCGTACGACATCAGAATGCAGGGCACGCCCGCGGCGCGGGCGGTGTTCAGGTCGGTGATGGAATCTCCGATCATCACCGCCGGTCCCCCGCCGCAGTCCTCAACCACATCATGGAAGATGCGCGGGTCCGGCTTGGTATAGGTCTTGCGCCCCGCGCCATAGACGGCGGCGAACATTCCTTCCAATTCCAGTTGCGGCAACAACAGGTCGGTCAGGCCTTGCGGCTTGTTGGTCAGGACGCCCAGCCGCGCGCCGCCAGTTTTCAGCGATGCCAGCGTATCGGCCACGCCGGGGAACAGCCTTGTGCCGTCGGCGATATGGCCGGTGTAATGGGCGATGAAGATGTCGATCAGCGCCGGCATCTGTTCTTCGGTCACGGGGGCCCCGCTTGCCTCCATCGCCTGGCTGATCAGCGCCTTGGCGCCAAAGCCAACCATGTGGCGCAGATGGCCCAGGTCAAGCAGGGGCCGCTCCCGGGCCGCCAACACGGCATTGGTCGCCCCCAGAAGGTCGGGGGCGGTATCGGCCAGGGTGCCGTCTAGGTCGAAAATCAGGGCAGGGCGCAAGGCATGGGCTTTCGGTAAGGTTTTGCAGCTAGAATCAAGGCAATATACCGTTGCAAAACGTCATTTCACCTTTTTCCTGGCAGAGTCTACCTGATCATCATGTCGAAGGCCGCCGTAATCCTTGCTGCAGGGCAGGGCACCCGCATGAAGTCGGCGCTGCCCAAGGTGCTGCACAAGGTAGCCGGGCTGCCGCTGCTGGGCCATGTCATCGGCGCGTTGCGGGGCGCAGGGGTCGAGCGCATCGTGGTGGTTACCTCGCCCGCCGGCCAAGTGGTGCGCGATTATGCCAAATCCATGGGCGCCGACAGCGCCATCCAGGATCAGCAGCTGGGTACCGGTCATGCCGCAGCCTGTGCGAAAGACGCACTGGCGGACTTTTCCGGCACCTTGCTGATCGTCAATGGCGACATGCCGCTGGTTACCGGCGAGATCGTCGCCGAATGCCTGCGGGCACAGGCGCGCACGGGCCTGGCCATGCTGGCCTTCGAGCCGGACGATCCAGCCGCCTATGGCCGGGTGCTGATGACGCCGGACGGATTTTTGAACCGCATCGTGGAATTCAAGGATGCATCAGACGCCGAACGTTCCATCGGCCTGTGCAATGCCGGCTGCTTCGCGGCCGACGCGCAGAAATTCTTCCATTGGGCCTCGGCGGTGAAAAACGACAATGCGCAAAAGGAATATTACCTCACCGACGTGCCCAGCATCGCGCGCACCAATGGCGTCAAGTGCGCCATCGCGGTGGCCGACGAGGTGTCCGTCTCCGGCGTCAACAGCCGCGCCGAGCTAGCCGGGGCCGAGCGCATGTTCCAGGACCGCGTTCGCAAGCGCCTGCTGGCCGATGGCGTCACCATGCAGGCGCCCGAGACGGTGTTCTTTGCCCATGACACTGTGATCGAGAATGACGTGGAGATTGAACCCTTTGTGGTGTTCGGCGCCGGTGTGACGGTCAGGGTCGGCGCGCGCATCCGCAGCCATTCCCACCTGGTAGGCGCCAGCGTTGCGTCCGGCGCCATTATCGGGCCCTTCGCGCGCCTGAGGCCCGGCGCGGTGATCGGCCAGAACGCTCATATCGGCAATTTCGTGGAAGTGAAGAATGCGGTAATCGGGGCGGGGGCTAAGGCCAACCATCTCACCTATCTGGGCGATGCGCGGGTGGGGGCGGGCGCCAATATCGGCGCGGGCACCATCACCTGCAACTATGACGGCTTCACCAAGTCGATCACAGAAATCGGCGCCGGGGCCTTTATCGGTTCGGACACCGCACTGGTGGCACCGGTCAAGATCGGTGACGGCGCCATTACTGCCGCCGGTTCGGTGATCACGCAAGATGTGGAAGCCGATGCGCTGGCAATTGCGCGCGGGGCGCAAACTCAGAAAGTGGGCTGGGCGAAAGCCTTCCGCGAAAAAAAGAAGTCGGAGATAAAGTAATGTGCGGTATTGTCGGCATCGCGGGCACGCGCGACGTGGCCCCGGTCATCCTGGAAGCGCTGAAGCGGCTGGAATATCGCGGCTATGACTCGGCGGGCATCGCGACCCTGGATCACGGCGCCATCGATCGCCGCCGTGCGCCCGGCAAGCTGAACATGCTGGGCGCGATGCTGCACGACCGGCCGCTGCACGGCCATACCGGTATCGGCCACACACGCTGGGCGACGCATGGCGCGCCAACCGAGGCCAATGCCCATCCCCATGCCACGGCGCAGGTCGCCATAGTGCATAACGGCATCATAGAGAATTTCCGCGAGCTGAATGCCGAGCTGACTGCCAAGGGCCACAAGTTCGAATCCGAAACCGACAGCGAAACTGCCGCCCACCTGGTCACCCAGCTGATGAGCGAAGGCCTTGCTCCCGATGCGGCCGCCAAGAAGGCAGTGGCCCGACTGACCGGCGCCTATTCCATCGCCATGATCTTTAAGGACCATGACGGCTTGCTGGTGGGGGCGCGCCGCGGCGCGCCGCTGGCGGTGGGCTATGCCGACACCGAAGCCTATATCGGCTCGGACGCCTTCGCGCTGGCGCCTTTCACCAAAAAAGTCTCTTACCTGGAAGAAGGCGATGTGGTGGTGATCCGGGGTGCACAGGTCACGATCTTCGATGGCGAGGGTCGCCCCGCCAACCGAGAAATCAAGATCACCTCCGCCAGTGCCGCGCTAGTGGACAAGGCCGGCCATAGTCATTTCATGGTCAAGGAAATCCATGAGCAACCCGAAGTGGTGGGCCACACATTGGCGCATTACCTCGACCCCGCCGGCCCCGATGTGCGCCGCCAGGGCAAGGGCCTGCGCGATGCGCTGGTCAAGGCCTCGCGCCTGACTATTTCGGGCTGTGGCACCGCCTATTATGCCGGCCTGGTCGGCAAATACTGGTTCGAAAAGCTGGCGCGCATGTCGGTGGAAACCGATGTGGCGTCGGAGCTTCGCTATCGCGATCCGGTCTATCCGGAAAACGGCGTGGCTTTGTTTGTCTCCCAGTCGGGCGAGACCGCCGACACATTGGCGGCGCTGCGCGACTCCAAGGCCAAGGGCCAGACCACCATCGCGGTGGTCAATGTCGCCGAATCCAGCATCGCGCGCGAAGCCGACATCGTGCTGCCCACCTATGCCGGGCCGGAAATCGGCGTGGCCTCGACCAAGGCGTTTACGTGCCAACTGGCGGCGCTGGCCTGTTTCGCCATCGCCGCGGCCGAAGCCCGCCGCACCATTTCCAAGGGCGAGGAAAAGGTACTCTGCGCCTCACTGCTGGAAGCGCCGCGCCATATCGCCGAATTTTTGAAACAGGAACCGGCCATCAAGATCCTGGGCGAGGAAATCGCCAAGGTGCGTGATGTTCTTTATATGGGCCGCGGTGCCAGCTATCCCTTGGCGCTGGAAGGCGCGCTGAAGCTGAAGGAGATCAGCTACATCCATGCCGAAGGTTATGCCGCGGGCGAGATGAAGCACGGTCCCATAGCCCTGATCGACGAAGCGGTGCCGATCATCGTTATCGCCCCGCATGACGCCCATTTCGAAAAGACCATCTCCAACATGCAGGAAGTGATGGCGCGTGGCGGCAAGGTTCTACTGATCTCCGACAAGGCCGGCATCGCCAAGGCGGGCAAGGTGTGGGCGTCGATCGAGGTTCCCACCACCAACAGCTTCATCACTCCGCTGATCAATGCCATCCCGGTGCAGCTGCTGGCTTATTATGCTGCGATTGCAAAAGGCACGGACGTGGATCAGCCGCGAAATTTGGCGAAATCCGTCACCGTCGAATAGCGATTTGCGCTGTCTCAGAAGCCCGGTATGGTCGCGCCCATGACCGACCAGAACGCCCTCAAACGCGCCGTCGCCGCCAAGTCTCTCGAATATGTCCAGGACGGCATGAAGCTGGGCCTGGGCTCCGGCTCCACCGCCGAAATCTTTGTCGAGATGTTGGCGCTTCGGGTGCGGGGCGGCGAAAAGCTGCTCTGCGTGCCTACCAGCGAAAAGACCGCCACCCTGGCGCGCAAGCTGGGGCTAACCCTGGCGTCTCTGAATGATCTGGCGCCGTTGGACCTGACCATCGACGGCGCCGACGAGGCCGACCGGAACCTGGACCTGATCAAGGGCGGCGGTGGCATGCTGCTGCGGGAAAAGATCGTCGCTGCGGCCTCGCGCCGAATGATCGTGATCGCCGATGAATCCAAGCTGGTGCCGCGGCTGGGAAAATACCCACTGCCGGTGGAAGTGGTGGAGTTCGGTCACAAGTCCATAGCGGCGCGGCTCAGTGCGGCGCTGGCCGCGGCCGGCTATGCCAATATGCCGATGACCCTGCGCCAGCTCGACGGCGCCACCTTCAAGACCGATGGCGGCAATGTCATCTATGACTGCGCCTTTGGCATGATCCATAGCGCCCCTAAGCTGGCGGCGGCGATATCGGCGGTGCCCGGCGTGGTCGAGCATGGCCTGTTCATCGGTATTGCCACCACCCTGCTGATCGCGGCCGACGGCGAGATCGAAGTCATCAACCGCGTGTAACCCAGTCCGGTCCCCCGCGAAATTTGGCTGAGACCTTCGGAAGATCGCCATGACAAAATACGACTATGACCTGTTCGTCATCGGCGGCGGCTCGGGTGGTGTGCGCGCCAGCCGCATGGCGGCGCTGGCTGGCGCGCGCGTGGCGCTGGCCGAAGAATGGCGCATGGGCGGCACCTGTGTCATCCGTGGCTGCATTCCCAAGAAGCTTCTGGTCTATGCCAGTCAGTTCTCCGAAAATGTGATGGACGCCGCCGGCTATGGCTGGGATTTCGGCCAGGCCAGGTTCGACTGGCCGACCCTGATCGCCAACAAGGACAAGGAGATCGGCCGGCTGGAAGATCTCTACACCGCCAATGTCCAGAAGACCGGTGTTACCATACTCCAGGACCGCGCGATGTTCGAGGACGAGCACACCTTGCGGTTGGTCAATTCGAACAAAATGGTCACGGCAGAGAAAATTCTGATCGCCACCGGCAACCGGCCAACCCGCGACATGGGTGCTAGCCACATCGTGCCGGGCGCTGAGCTTTGCATCACTTCGGACGAAGCGTTTCACCTCAAGGAACTGCCCAAGCGCATCCTGATCGCCGGCGGTGGCTATATCGCCCTTGAATTCGCCCACATCTTCCACGGGTTGGGCTCCAAGGTGTCGGTCCTGTGTCGCGGCGACAAGCCGCTGCGCGGCTTCGACGACGATATGCGCGACGCCTTGTGCACCTCGATGAAGGAGCGCGGGCTGGAAGTGTTGCTGGGCTGCGAATTCACCAAGGTCGAAAAGCGCGGCGCCTGCCTGCATGTGGAAACCAACAAGGGTGCGGTGATCGAGTGCGATCAGATTTTGCTGGCGATCGGGCGCATGCCCAATACCGCCGCGCTGCATGTCGAAAAGGCCGGCGTGGAGCTTGGGCCCAGAGGCGAAGTCAAGGTGGATGACTTTTCCCGCACCAGCGCGAGCCACATCTATGCGGTGGGCGACGTTACCGACCGGGTGCAGCTAACCCCCGTGGCGATCCACGAAGCCATGTGTTTTGTGGAAACCGCCTTTAAGAACAATCCGACAAAACCTGATCACATGCATGTGCCCAGCGCCGTCTTCACCACCCCGGAACTGGCCTGTGTCGGCTACAGCGAACAGGCGGCGTTGCTGAAGGGTCATGCCATCGATGTCTACAAATCCACCTTCAAGCCCTTGCTGCACACCCTGGGTGGCCGCGACGTGCGCACCCATATGAAGCTGATCGTGGACAGCAAGACCGACAAGGTTCTGGGTTGCCACATTTTCGGCGATCACGCCGCCGAGATCATCCAGATCGTGGCGGTGGCGCTGAAGGTGGGCGTTACCAAGAAGGACTTCGATGGCACCATGGCGCTGCATCCTACGGCCGCGGAAGAGCTGGTGACGATGCGCACCAAAAGTTACAGCAAGGCGCCTTGAGTATCGGCGTCACCATCGCTTAATCAACGCGCCGGATTTCACGCGCCGTCATTTTTCCGATTTAAATCTGCCGTCATGAGGAGCGGGATTCTGACAGCGGAAACTTTTCTGACGCTTGTGCTGGCGCAAAGTGCGTCGGCGTAAAGCGTGTGCCCGCCCATGTATGCGCCAACCTTTGCGACGCATACCCGTCCGCCCATCGGCGATGAACTGCTGCACCAGGGCGAAAGCCCCTGGCTGATGCTCAAGGCGGTAATTCGCCCTGATGGCACCGCCGAGGTCGGGGTTTGGAAAAGCAGTGGCCTCACCGCCCTGAACGAGCGGGCGGTATCCTGGGTTCGCGATCACTGGCGCTGGCCCAAGGGCTGCGCCCCGGACACCACAAAGCGCATCGCCATCGGCTTTTCCGGCTGGTAAGCCTCTAGCTTTATTGATTTTTGTCCCGGCCGGTGGTGTTTACCCCTGCGCCTGATGCGCTGGTAAAGTCGTCCCCAATCTCCTATATCCAGCGCCCGTTATGGAGTTTTCGACCGTGGCCCAAAGCTGGACCCCGCAAAATTGGCAGGAAAAGACCGCCCGTCAGATGCCGGATTACCCGGACAAGGCGGCGTTGGACCGCGTCCTGGGTCAGCTTCGGACCCACCCGCCGCTGGTGTTCGCCGGCGAGGCGCGCAGCCTGATGGCGGGCCTGGGCCAGGTGGCCGAAGGCAAGGCGTTCCTGCTGCAGGGCGGCGATTGCGCCGAAAGCTTCGCCGAATTCCATCCCGACAATATCCGCGACACCTTCCGTGTGCTGCTGCAGATGGCGGTGGTGCTGACCTTTGCCGCCGGCGTGCCCGTGGTGAAAGTGGGCCGCATCGCCGGCCAGTTCGCCAAGCCGCGTTCCGATGATTTCGAGACCCAGAACGGCGTCAAGCTGCCCTCCTATCGCGGCGACAACATCAATGGCAGCGAGTTCACGCCTGAGGCGCGCATTCCCGATCCGCAGCGCCTGCTGCAGGCCAATGCTCAGTCGGCCGCAACGCTCAACCTGCTGCGCGCCTTCGCGCAAGGCGGGTATGCCGACCTGCACAATGTTCATCGTTGGATGTTGGGCTTCATCGCGGACTCGCCAGCCGGCGAACAATATAAAGGTCTTGCACAGCGTATCTCCGAAACACTCGAATTTATGGACGCGATCGGCATTACGTCCACGTCGGTGCCGCAGCTGCGTGGCACCGATTTCTATACGTCGCATGAAGCGCTGCTGCTGCCCTACGAACAGGCGATGACCCGCGTGGATTCCACCAGCGGCGACTGGTACGACACCAGTGCACACATGCTGTGGATCGGCGACCGCACCCGCCAGCTGGACGGCGCCCACGTCGAATTCATGCGCGGCATCAAGAATCCGATCGGCCTGAAATGCGGCCCCTCGCTGGAGCCGGATGACCTGCTGCGCCTGATCGCGGCGCTCAATCCCGCCAACATTCCCGGCCGCCTGACCCTGATCGCCCGCTTCGGCGCCGACAAGATCGCCGACAAGCTGCCCGCTTTGGTGCGCGCGGTGAAGCGCGAAGGCGCGTCTGTTGTGTGGTCGTCCGATCCCATGCACGGCAACACGATCAAGCTGCAGTCTGGTTACAAGACCCGCCCCGTCGAGAGGGTGCTGGAAGAAGTACGCAGCTTCTTTGCCATCCACCGCGTCGAAGGCACCCATGCCGGCGGCGTGCATTTCGAGATGACGGGCCAGAACGTCACCGAATGCCTGGGCGGCGCGCAAGGCTTGAAGGAAATCGATCTCGCCGATCGCTATCAGACGGCCTGCGATCCGCGCCTGAATGCCAGCCAGGCGCTGGAACTGGCCTTCCTGATCGCACAAGGCATCCGCGACGAGCGGATGAAGCAGACGGGGCTGGCGGCTTCCGCCTGAGTATATGCCCCTCATGTTTCGACAGGCTCAGCATGAGGATTTTTGCCAAGTCCTCACCCTGAGCTTGTCGAAGGGTGCGTGGGCTGAGATGGTTGTGTAATGGGTATTGCTCGTCTTCTCGCGAAAGGCTGGATCATTTTCTGCCTTTTCGCGGGCGCCCATGCCGTTCGCCTCGCGCTTCTTCAGGGCATGCCGCTCGATTCCTCGTTGCTTGGCATCGGTATCTGCACCCTGCTATTCACCGCTATGGGCCTGCTGTTCGTGGGCGGGTTCGGCGTTTCGGCCGCCCATGTCAGTGGCGCGCCCTGGGCCACGCGTTTTCGCCCCCACCACCTGATACCAGGCTTCAATGAAGTGGTGTTCCTGCTGTTCGTGGCGTTGAGCTTTCTCAACCAGGCATTCGTCGCGCCCACCAATATCGACCGCGGCAGCGCCGGCGCGCTGGTGAACGCCATCTATTTCGTGGTGCCGGGGCAGCGGGCGCTGGTCACCTCGCTGGACGCCTGCACCATGGATGGCGGGCGGGTCTTTGGCGCGTCCTTCGCCTGGCTGCTGGCCATCATCTATCTCGCCAGTGCTGCCTCCCGGCTGAAGTTGCAGGCCGGCCTGATCCGGCTGGAAGCCGGCGACCGGCCGCAAGCCCTGGGGCCAACTTTGCGCGCCTTCCTGTTCGGCATCTTGGCGGTGGTGTGCATCCAGTTCCTGTTTGTGGGCTCGGCCTATCCCTGGCTGAACTGCAGCGCCTTTGCCGATGTCACCGGCGCCCTGCTGATCGGGCTGGCGCCCCTGATGCTTGCCTATTTAATAGTCGCAGCACTGGCATCCTTGATGGTCTCCGTGCCGGAAAAATAGCAAGCGTTTCCATTTGGTTAGATGGTAACATGTCGCAACATTTGTTTGCTGGCGCCTCCAAGTGGCGCGGTCCCTAATCACCATCGACTTTGCCCGGGGAAATCAAAGCCTTGTTTCTGCGCCGCCGCGTGCCGGAAAGTGGACCGTTGAAAGCTGCCGTCATCGGCGCCGGCGTGTTGGTCGATCTGGTGAGCATCTGCTCGCCCGCCATCACCCATGCCGATATTGTGCGCGATTTTCTGAAAGCTGGCGCCCATGTGCTGGTGGAAAAGCCCATCGCTACCACCCTTGAAGAAGCTGCCGAACTGGTGGCGCTGTCGCGCGAAGTTGGCCTTGTCCTGTCCGTCGGCCACCAGGAACGCTTTGTCTTTGCCCGCACCGGCCTTCTGGACGTGTCGGAAATCCCGCAGGAAATCACCTGCTGGCGCCAGGGTCCCTGGACCGGCCGGGGCGATGACGTTTCGGTGGTGCTGGACCTGATGATCCATGACCTGGATCTGGTGCATGCGCTGGTGCCAGGCCCGGTCGGTGATGTGCGCGCCGAAGGCCTGGTCGAATATGGGCCCCATGCCGACGAAGTTTTCGCCATTCTGCGCTTTACCAATGGCACCATCGCCAAGCTGGAAACCAGCCGCGTCGCCAATGAACGCAAACGCGGCCTGCGCGCGGTCTATGCCGATGGCGTGGTGGAAATCGATTTCCTGTCCCGCACCGTGACCAACACCACGCCGCGTCCCCTGGGCGCGCTGGAACTGGGCGATCCCCTGGGCGAATCCGTGGCCGGCTTTGTGACCGCCGCGCGGGCCGGCACCGATGCGCTGGTCACCCCCGAGCAGGCCGCCCAGGCGCTGGAAACCGCGCTGTGGATCGAGGATGCCTCGGGTGTCGCCGTTCGCTCGGCGCAACGCCGTACTGGGGCGGGCCGCTAGTACCATTCCCCTTAGCCCTGTAAATACCGGTGATGGTGGACCGTTACCGCATCGCATTGGCACAGCTGAACCCGGTGGTGGGCGACATCGCCGGCAACTTGGCGCGCGCCCGCGCCGCCCGGGCCGGGGCGATGGATGCCGACGTGATTCTGTTCTCCGAACTGTTCATTGTGGGCTATTCGCCCGAAGACCTGGTGCTGAAGCCGGCGCTGCAGGAAGACGCCCGTGCCGCGGTGGAAGAACTGGCGCGCGACACCGAAGATGGCGGCCCTGCCATCCTGATGGGCGCACCCTGGGCCCTGCATGGCGAACTCTTCAACGCGGTGGCGGTGCTGGACGGCGGCAAAATCCAGGGCGTGACCTTTAAGTTTGAGCTGCCCAACTACGGCGTGTTCGACGATAAGCGCGTTTTCCATCGCGGGCCGACGCCCGAGCCCGTGACGGTTCGGGGCGTGAAGCTGGGCATTCCCATCTGTGAGGATATCTGGAAACAGGATGTCACCATCTGGCTGGCCGATGCGGGGGCGGAGATTTTCTGCGTCCCCAATGGTTCGCCCTTCGAGGCCGGCAAGGAAGATGTGCGGCTGAAGCTGGCCGCCAGCCGCATCCACGAGACCGGCGTGCCGCTGATCTATCTCAACCAGCTCGGTGGCCAGGACGAGGTGGTCTATGACGGCGCCAGTTTTGTGCTGAATGCCGACGGCAAGATCGCCGTGGCGCTGCCGAGCTGGAACGAGCAGGTCGCCATCACCGACTGGCAGCGCGATGGCAGCGGCAAATGGATCTGCGCGCCGGGCGACACGTTCGTGGCGCAGGATCGTTCCAGTCAAGTTTACCACGCCATGGTGCTGGCGCTGCGCGACTATGTGAACAAGAACCGCTTTCCGGGCGTGGTGCTGGGGCTGTCCGGCGGCATCGATTCGGCGCTGTCGGCGGCAGTGGCGGTGGATGCGCTGGGCGCGGATCGCGTGCGCTGCGTGATGCTGCCATCGCGCTATACCAGCCGCGAGAGCCTGGAAGATGCCGATGCCTGCGCCCGCATGCTGGGCGTGACCTATGAGACCATCGAGATCGAGCGCGCCGTTGCCGCGATGGGCGAAACCCTGGCGGCGCCCTTTGCCGGGACAAAGACCGACACCAGCGAGGAGAATATCCAATCTCGCCTGCGCGGCGTGATCCTGATGGCGCTGTCCAACAAGTTCGGCCCCATGGTGCTGACCACCGGCAACAAGAGCGAGATGAGCGTGGGTTATGCCACTCTCTATGGCGACATGTGCGGCGGCTACAATGTGCTGAAGGACATTTATAAAACTGAAGTGTTCCGGCTTTCCCACTGGCGCAACCAGAATTCGCCGGCCGGCGCGCTGGGACCGCATGGCCGCGTGATCCCCGAGCGCATCATCGAAAAGCCGCCGACGGCGGAACTCAAGCCCAACCAGACCGATCAGGAATCCCTGCCGCCTTACGATATCCTGGACGGCATCCTGGAATGCCTGGTGGAGCATGAATGCAGCTTCGAACAGACAGTGGCCAAGGGCTTTGACCCCGCCACAGTCAAGCGCATCGAGCATCTTCTGTATGTGTCGGAGTACAAGCGCCGCCAGGCGCCGCCGGGGGTGAAGATCAGCAGCCGCAACTTCGGCCGCGACCGCCGCTATCCCATCACCAATGCCTTCCGGGACGCGCGCTGATGAGCGTCACCGTTCGCTTCGCGCCATCGCCGACCGGGCTGCTGCATGCGGGCAATGCCCGCACCGCGTTGCTGAACTGGCTGTTCGCCAAAAAGCTGGGCGGGCGGTTCCTGCTCCGGATCGACGACACCGATGCGGCGCGCTCCACCAAGGCGTTTGAAGAGGCGATCTATCGTGACCTGGCCTGGCTGGGTCTGACCCATGACGGCACCGACCGCCAGATCAACCGGCTGGCCAAATACAGCGCCGCTTTCTACCGGCTGCAGGTGGCGGGTCTGGTCTATCCCTGTTTCGAGACCGAAGTGGAGCTGGACCGCCAACGTTCGCTTCTGGCGGCGCGCAAGTTGCCGCCGATCTATAACCGCACTTCGCTGGAGCCCGCCAACAGGGCCAAGTGGGAAGCTGAAAGCCGCAGGCCGCATTGGCGCTTCAAGCTGTCGCGCACGCCGGTCAGCTGGACCGACCTGGTGCGCGGCCCGGTGGAGATTGACACCGCCACCATGTCCGATCCAGTGCTGGTTCGTGAGGATGGCGCCTTTCTCTACACGCTGCCGTCGGTGGCCGACGATATCGACATGGCCATCACCCATGTTGTGCGCGGCGAAGATCATGTCACCAACACCGCGGCCCAGATTGAAATCTTCCAGGCGCTGGGTGGCCACGTTCCCAAGTTTGCGCATTTCCCGCTGCTGGTGGGCGCGGGCGGCGAGGCGCTGAGCAAGCGGCTGGGTTCGCTGTCGCTAGAAAGCCTACGCGAGGCGGGCATCGAGCCATTGGCGGTGACGGCCTATCTCGCCAAGATCGGCACCAGTGATCCGGTCGAGCCGCACCAGTCGCTGGGCGAACTGGCCAGTGAATTCGATTTTTCCAAGATTGGCCGCGCCCCGGCGCATTTCGCCCCCGAAGAACTGGACGCGCTGAACGCCAGGACCTTGCATGCCATGCCGTACAGCGTCATCGCGGGCCGCATACCCCAGGGTGAAGCCTTCTGGGATGCCATCAAGCCTAACCTCACCAAGCTGTCCGATGCCGCCGGCATGGCAATTCTGGTGACCGGACCGGTCACGCCCGTGATCGAGGATGCCGGGCTGGCGGAAAGAGCCGCCGCGCTGCTGCCGCCCGAACCGTGGGACGAAGCCACCTGGGGCGCCTGGACCAAGGCGGTTTCTGCAGAAACCGGGGCCAAGGGCAGGGGCCTTTTTCATCCGTTAAGGCTGGCGCTGACGGGCCAGGAGCATGGACCCGAACTCAAAAAACTGTTACCTCTGATCGGGCGCGATAAATCCATGGCGCGGCTCAAAGGGGAAACGGCGTGATCGTTTCGTGTCAAACCGGAATTCGAATTAGCGGCTGATTGCTCCGCCTGTTTCCGTTTGCCTGAACCGTATCCACCTTTTTCGAGCCGTTCCGATGTCCCTGCGCCTCTTTAACACCCTGACCAAGACCAAGGACGATTTTTCGCCCCTCGATGCGAAGAATGTCCGCATGTATGTCTGCGGCCCCACGGTCTACGACTTCGCCCATATCGGCAATGCGCGCCCAGTCATCGTGTTCGATATCCTGTTCCGGCTCTTGCGCCACACCTATGGCGACGACCATGTCACCTATGTCCGTAACATCACCGACGTGGACGACAAGATCAA
>JAPLPI010000141.1 GCA_026400305.1 Alphaproteobacteria bacterium
ACCTGATCCGGCTTCCGAAATTGATGGCGACGGCATGACGCGAAACCAGAATTGCCGATGCTTTGCCGCAGTCAGCCAAATGCGCCAAAACCAAATCCATCCAGTCCCGACAACAAAGACTAATTCTTCAACAGCCTGCTAGCTACTGCGCCGCGCGCATCGGCTAAATGTCCACTTTAGGTGGAGGGTTCAGGCAGGTCAGCTAGAATTTATAAGTTAGCGTCGCGCCCGTCATGCGCGGGGCCAGCGGAATACACTGCAGCACACCCGAGGTATTGGGCGTTCCGAAGGTGCCGTTGGGCGCCGAGTTCAGCACGCCGTTATATTCCGGCAGACAGGCCTCAGTGTTGACAACATTGTTCATGAACAACGCAAAGTCGGCGCTGATATGGCCGATATCAGTGAAATCCAGCCGGAAATTCAGCAGACCATAGGCGAAGCTTCGCTGCGACGAATTGTAGGCGCGCAGGTCCGCCAGATAGCGGCTCTGCCAGTAATAATGGGCGGTGAACACCGTATCCCCCAGCGGTATCCCGCCCAGGTCGTTGCCGAAATTCACCGTTGCGGTTTCGTTGGTCTGCCAGGCCGGCACCGGGATCGGCGTACCCGACAAGTTGGTGGTGTTGGTGGGTAGCAGGTAGCCGGCCGGCGGCATCACTGTGAAATCGGTGTAGCGCGGATCAATATAGCTGCCTGACGCATTCAGGGTCAGCCAGTCGGTGGGAAGGGCGGTAATGTCCCATTCCACGCCATAGATCTTAGCGGCCCGCGCATTGGTCGTGATGTTGTCGTTGAAGGTACCCAAGCAATTGCCGGCTTTGAGCTGCCCCTGGTCGCAGGTCACACCGCTGACCGTGGTGGCCAAGGTCACGTTGGGAAATGACTGCTGCACTTGTATATCGTGATAAGCGGTTTCGTACAGTGCCATGTTGGTGCGCAGCGGAATCCCCACCAGCTGCCAGTCCGACTTCACGCCGATTTCGTAATCCTGCACCTGCTCCGGCTTGGCGGTCAGCACCGCGACATTGACCGCCTGGGTGTTGATGGCCCCGGCCCGGTAGCCCGAGCGCATGGTGGCATAGACCATGGTGCCATCCCACAGGTCGTGATCCAGCGCCAGGGTCCAGGTCGGCTTGTGATAGCTGCGGCGCAGGTCCTGGACGCACTGCGCCTGCGGGAACACACGTCCTTGCGCGTTGGTCAATCCGCACAGGGTGCTGAAGCCGGTATAGGTGATGCCTTCGAAGGTGTAACCGCCGGTGTTCAGGACACCGGGCTTGCCCGCCGCGATCAGCGCATTGTTGGTGGTGGTGTTGGCCGGCGTCTGGGTGGTTTGCGTCGCGATATGGGCATAGCGCTCGTCATAGGTGTAGCGCACGCCGGCTGTCAGGCGCGTGTCGCTCCAGATGCTGTAAGTGCCCTGCGCATAAGCGGCGTAGGAACTGTTTTCCTCGCTGTTGTGGCTCCAGTCGGTGACGGTGATCTGCTTGCCCGCCGCCGCGGTGGGCGCCGAACCGGCGCTGGGCAAGAAAAGGTACAGCATGCCGCCGTCATTGGGGCTGCGTTCATTGAAATAGAACAGGCCGGTGGTCCAGTTCAGCTTGTCGTCCAGCGCCTTGCCGTTGACCGTCAGTTCGGTCTGGTAGGATTCATAGCGCGGGAAATTGTAGAGATAGGTGTTGGTCTCGTAAGGCTGGCCGCGGCTGACCGCCGTGCCGGCGCTGTCGAAGGTGCGATAGGCACCCATAAGGCGCACATCGATATCGCCGAAATTCTTGTTCGCGGTGGCCGAATAGGTCTGGTAGTGCCCGCCCACCAGGTTGGAAACATCCTGGTCAGTGCTCCAGAAGCCGGCCGCCTGCTCGCGGGCGATGGAGTTCAGGAAGGTGTTGTAGGTCTGGGGCGATGTGTTGGGATTGCTGACGCTGGTCGCGGTCGCGGTATTGTAGAACGGTGCGATCACCTGGCCGCGCAAATCGGTAAAGCCGACGCAGGTCGCCGGGATGTTGCAGATCGAGGTGCGGCCCGCAGACGCCACAGTGCCGGTGAAGGTGCCCAGGTCATGATAGCTGGAGCCGGTGTCATGCTCGCTGGCCACATCGGCGCGCAGCAGGATGTTGAAACTGTCGTCAACCCGCCACTTCAAGGAGAACACGCCGGCCAGCTTCTTGCTGCCAAAGGCTGCCTGGTTGTTGCGCCGCCCGGCGGTGTAAGGATCGTAGAAGATGTTGGCCAGATAGCCTTTCTGGTTTTCCGAATTCAGCGCCACGCGCAGGAACAGATTGTCGGTCAGCGGATAATTGAGCGCGCCTTGCAGCCCGGTGCGGGCGTAATCACCCACCGTGGCCTGAGCATAGCCGCCGAAATCGGGACCCGGATCGCGGCTGTTATAGAGAATAGCGCCGCCGGTGGTGTTGCGACCAACCAACGTGCCCTGCGGGCCCTTCAGCACCGCGACATTGTCCAGGTCGAACAGCGAGCCGGTCAAGCCGATGGCGCGCGCGTAATAGACGCCGTCCTTGTAGACGGCCGATGCGGTATCAAAGCCCAGGCCCGGATTGCCGCCCCCCGACGGGGCATCGAAATTTCGCTGGCCACGGATGGTGACGTTCAGCGTGTCCTGCCGGAAGGTGGTGGGGGCGACATAGACCGAGGGAGTGACGTATTTCAGATCCTCGATGGTCCTGACGCCCAGCTTGTCCAGATCGGCCTGGCTGAAAGCGGTGATGGAGATCGGAACCGCCTGCTCGTCTTCCTCGCGCTTGCGGGCGGTGACCACGACCTTTTCCAGGCCCACGACCTGAGTGCGGGACATATCGGTGTCGGGCTTATCGCCGCTTTGGGCCCAGGCCGGACCTGTGGCAAGCGCGCTGGTGGCCAGAAAAGCCAGAGCCAAGACTTTACGCATGAAAATCACCTGCAATATACGCACGGCTCTGGCCGCTTCGGCGTCTTGGGTTACTACTTCAACCTCTAACGGAAATATGAGGCCAAATAAAGCACAGGAGCACTGTACCGCTGTTGCCTATAAAGCCCCATGGAATCTATGGTTTGGCCAATCAGCACAGCCGTCTTGAGGGGTTAGAGGACAAATGAATAAAATCGCAATGATCACCGGCGCGGGCAGCGGCGTGGGCCGGGCCACCGCCAAGGCTTTGGCGGCCCAGGGTTGGAGCTGCGCGCTGGTCGGCCGCAAGCAGGAGGCGCTGGAAGAGACCGCCAAGGCGCTGAAAGGCGATCACCTGGTCTCGCCTGGCGATGTCGGCGATCCGGTCGAGGTCAAAGCCGTCTTCGCCAGGATCAAGGACAAGTTCGGCCGCCTGGACATGCTGTTCAATAATGCCGGCATGGGCACCCCTGCAATCCCGATCGAGGAACTCAGCTTCGAACAATGGCAGGCCATTGTCGGTGTCAACTTGACCGGCGCGTTCCTCTGCACCCAGGAAGCGGTGCGGATGATGAAGGCGCAGGCGCCGCAGGGCGGGCGTATCATCAACAATGGCTCAATCAGTGCCGACCGGCCGCGGCCGCACAGCGCGCCCTACACCGCCACCAAGCACGCCATCACCGGCCTGACCAAATCGACCATCCTGGACGGGCGGCCCTTTGACATCACCGCCGGGCAGATCGACATCGGCAATGCCGCCACTGAAATGACCCAGCGCATGACCCAGGGCGTGCTGCAGGCCGACGGCAAAATTGGCATCGAGCCGCGCATGGACGTGGATCATGTCGGCCAGCAGGTGGCCTTCATGGCCGGCTTGCCGCTGGAATCCAACGTGGCCTTCGTAACCATCATGGCCACCAAGATGCCCCTCTTTGGTAGGGGATGAGGTCGGACGCACCTGACGTGACCGCGCGCAGGGCCGCCAGCGCGATTCTGCTTGGCGGCTTTGCCGTGATGCTGGCGCTGACGGCGCCGGGCCAGCTGACTTATGACTCGGTACAGCAGCTCGCGAGCGGCCGCAGTGGCGCCTACAACAGCTGGCATCCGCCAATCATGGCCTGGCTGCTGGGTGTGTTCGACGCCACCCTGCCGGGCACGCTGCTGTTTCTGCTTTTCCAAACCCTGCTTCTGCTGGGCGCCTGGCTGGCGCTGCTGTCGCTGAAGCCGCGCGGCAGCGGCACGGTTCTGGTGGCGCTGGCAATCGTTCTGACGCCGCAATTCCTGATGTTCCAGGGCCAAATCTGGAAAGACATTTTAGGCGCCAACACGGCCATCGCCGGTTTCACGGCGCTGGGGGTTTTTGCGAAAACCGAACGCCGGCGCTGGCTGGTGGCGGCGGCGTTGCTCTTGGCGCTGGCGGCGGGCGTACGCCAGAATGCGTTAGTGCTGCTGCCGGTGGCTGCGCTAGCGCTTGCCTGGTCGGGCCCACGAAAGCGATGGCTGCTGGGCACTGGATTTCTGATCGTGACCGTGACCTTGGGGCTGGGCACCAGCCTGTGGCTGGTGGCGCACAGCGATGGCGGCGACGGCGCGAGCGCCCAAGTGCGGCTGGGCCAGGCCTATGACCTGGCCGGTGCTCTGGCGCGCGATCCCACCCTGCCACTGCCGTCACTGACGGCGGAAGATCCGGAATTTGCCAACGTCCTGCGCCAGAAGAGCCCGGTGCTTTACACCCCGCTGCGCAACGATCCCTTTGCCGCCAATCCCGCCATCAATCACGAACTGTCCAACGTGCCCGAAGGCGCGATGGGCCGCGCCTGGATGGGGCTGGTGACCAATGACCCGCTTCTCTACCTGCGGGTGCGGATGGCGGCGTTCGGCGCGGTGCTGACTACCCCCGACAGCGGGGTCTGCCATTTTTCCCATAACGGGATAGAGGGCCCGCCGAACCTGCTGCGCCAGCTCGGCCTGACACCAGGTAAGCGGCCGCAAGACCGGGCGCTAGCAAATTACGCGCACCTGTTCTTCGCTACCCCCGTCTATTCCCACACTCTTTGGGGAGTACTGGCGCTGGTGCTTCTGGTCCTCATGCTGCGGCGGGGCGAACCTGGCGACGCCGCCATCGCGGGTCTTCTTGGGGGAGCCCTGCTTTTCACCTTCACCTTCGCGGCGATCTCCATTGCCTGCGATTACCGCTACCTGATCCTGCTGGACCTGGCCGCCATGACGGGCGCGCTGCATTGGACGACGAAGAAAGTCTGATGCTTTTCTGATCCGCCAAGGAGCCCTTTGCCGTATCGCGCTTTGTACCTATCCAAGCGGATAGGTCACATATCCGGGCATGCTCTCTGGGACAGAATGTTTTGCGCAGGGCTTCGGGATAGCGGCCCTGCAAGCCCTCCCGATGGTGATGGACAAGCCCATGGACCCGGTGGCTGACCAAAATGTCACCCCGCCACCGGCCGGGCGCGTAGCTAATCCGCAACAGCTGATCCGCCCCCGTCCCCGGCCCGCATGACCTGCATGCCAGTGATTTTTGGCCGTCCGGACCTGTCCCAAAAGGGGGCCCAAACAGGGTCAGGACGCCGCAGGGAATAAAGTCGGAATTCTCTTGTGCCCTGCGGTACGGATGCCGATATTAGCTTACACAGTCTCGACGTGAACGCTTTTTATTCTGATTCATATACTGGTGGGCATGAAAATCTCTCTTCCGGTGATCGCCGCTCTGGGTCTTGTCTTGGGCGCGTGCAGCACCCCCAGCCCTGAATCACTTGCCCAGAACGATCCCTGGGAAAAGACCAACCGCGCCGTCTTCGATTTCGACATGCGTATGGACCATGCGGTGGCCCGACCCCTCGCCAAGGGCTATCGCGCCGCATTACCAGACCCGGTGCGCGACGGTATCCACAATGCCTTGATCAACCTGAATTCCCCAGTCGTCCTGATCAATGACGTTCTGCAGGGCGACGGCGGCAAGGCCGTCAACACAACCGGCCGCTTGTTGATAAATTCCACCGTCGGCCTGGGCGGCCTGATCGACGTCGCCAGCAAGATTGGCATTCCCAACCACCGCAATGATTTCGGCATCACCCTGGGCAAGAGCGGCGTCGCCGAAGGCTCCTACCTGGTGCTGCCCTTCGCCGGTCCCCTGCCGCCCCGTGACCTGCTGGGCGTTGGGGTGGACCAGGCCTTTGCTCCCCTGACCTATGTCGGCTTCCACGGCAAGGGCACCTGGATGGCGATGCGCTTCGGCATCGGCATCCTGGATGGCCGCGCCTCGACCCTGGACCAGGTGGAAACCATCGAGCTTTCGTCGATCGACTTCTATGCGACGACCCGCAACCTGTATCGCCAGAGTCGCAACGCTAAGATCAATGAAGGCTGGCCCAACACGGCAATGGACGATATGCCCGACTTTTAAATCCGGATTGCAATTCGCATAAACCGGCGCACAACGCGCCGGTTTTTTGCTATTCAGCCGGCAAAGGCTTCGGCGCGGGGATGTGATCCTCGGGCTTGTCACCCATCATCCCGTGATACCAGCGGTTCCAAAACCCGCTCGTCCAATTGCCGAACCGGTCCATGTACAGGAACATCACCGGCGTGGTGTAGAGCGTCAGGATCTGGCTGAGGAACAGCCCGCCCACGATGGAGATGCCCAGCGGCTGGCGCAGTTCCGAACCCTCGCCCAGCCCGATCGCCAGCGGCAGCGCGCCCAGGATGGCGCCGGTGGTGGTCATCATGATGGGCCGGAAGCGCAGCAGGCACGCCTTGTAGATGGCGTCGTGCGCCGACATGCCCTCGCGCCGCATCAGGCCGATGGCGAAATCTATCATGATGATGGCGTTCTTCTTGACCACGCCAATCAGCAGCATCACGCCGATAAAGGCGATCAGGCTGAACTCGATGCGGAACAGCAGCAGCGCCAGCAGCGCGCCCACGCCCGCCGAGGGCAAGGTGGAAATGATGGTGAGGGGATGGATGTAGCTCTCATAGAGCATGCCCAGCACCAGATAGATGATCACGATGGCCGCCAGGATCAGCAGCGGAATGGCGCCCATGGATTGCTGGGCCAGCCTCACCGTGCCGATAAAGCCGCCATGAACCGAAATCGGCACATGGATCTGTTCCATGACGCGGTTGATCGCCGCCGTCGCCTGGCCCACCGAGATGCCTTCCGGCGTGCTGTAGGAAAAGGTCGTGGCCACGAACCCGTCCTGGTGATTGACCGACAGCGGCGCCGTGCCGGGCGCCATGCTGACAAAGGCTGACAGCGGCACCATCTTCTCGACGCGGGTTGAAACGGCGGAGCTGGTCGAGCCGCCGCCCTGTCCGCCGGTCAGGGAATTCTGCTGCTGGTTGCGCACGGCTTCCGCCGCGGCCTGCGCCGCGCTGAGGGCGGTGGCATCGGAGCCGGCGGTGGCGACATTGCTGGACACGCTGCCGGCAGTGGCCTGGGACCCGGAAATGTTGCCCGAGGTGGATACATAAACATCCCGCAGAGAATCCGGACTGGTCCAGAAGCTCGGCGCCACTTCCATGATGACGCGATACTGGTTCTTGTCATTGTAGATGGTCGAGACCGCGGCTTCGCTGAACAGGTTCTGCAAGGTGCCCGAAATCTGGTTGGTCGCCAGGCCCATGCGGGCGGCGGTCTGGCGGTCGATCTGTAGCTGCATTTCCAGGCCGCCGGGCTGCTGGTCAGGGTCCACCGAATCGATCTCCGGAATTCCGTAGAGCCCGTCCTGGATCTTGGGCACCCACTTGTTCAGGTCTTCGATGGTGTCGGCCTGCACCGTATATTCGTA
>JAPLPI010000063.1:0-7591 GCA_026400305.1 Alphaproteobacteria bacterium
GAAGCCATGGCCATCGGCCGCACCTTTGCCGAAAGCCTGCAGAAGGCGCTGCGTTCGCTGGAGACCGGCCTGACCGGCTTTGACGAGATTTCGATGGACAGCGAACCAGCCGCCATTCGCGCCGCGCTGGCCCGTGCCACGCCGGACCGGCTGCGCATGGCAGCGCAGGCGATGCGTTATGATTTCCCGCTGGACGAGATCCAGCGCATTACCGGCTATGATCCCTGGTTCCTGGGCGAAATCGAGACCATCATCCGCACCGAGCAGCGCATCGCGAAAGATAGCTTGCCCAAGGACGCCAAGGCGTTCCGCGCCCTCAAGACCATGGGCTTTTCCGATGCCCGACTAGCCAAGCTGACCGGCCAAAAGGAAGACGCCGTGCGCGCGGCGCGCCACGCGCTGGATGTCCGGCCCTGCTACAAGCGCATCGATACCTGCGCCGCCGAATTTGCGGCGCTGACGCCCTACATGTATTCGACCTATGAAACGCCGGTCGGCGGCACGACGGTCTGCGAAAGCAATCCCACCGACGCCAAGAAGGTCATCATCCTGGGCGGCGGGCCCAACCGTATCGGCCAGGGCATCGAGTTCGACTATTGCTGCTGTCATGCCGCCTATTCGCTGTCGAGCCGCGGCTATGAAACCATCATGGTCAACTGCAATCCCGAAACCGTTTCTACCGATTACGACACCTCGGACCGGCTGTATTTCGAGCCGTTGACGCTGGAAGACGTGCTGGAGATCATCACAAAGGAACAGGAAAATGGCAGCCTTGCCGGCGTGATCGTGCAGTTCGGCGGCCAGACGCCTTTGAAACTGGCCAATTGCCTGCGCGATGCCGGCGTGCCGATCCTGGGTACCAGCGCCGACGCCATCGACCTGGCCGAAGACCGCAAGCGTTTCCAGAAGCTGCTGGAAGATCTGCGCCTCAAGCAGCCGCGCAACGGCACCGCCATGACGGCCGACGAAACCGTCGCTGCCGCCAAAGCCATCGGCTATCCGGTGATCCTCCGCCCCTCATACGTTTTGGGCGGCCGCGGCATGGTGGTGGTGTCCGACGAGACCGAGCTGAAGAAGCAGGTGGAATCGGGCGAGCTCTTCCGGATCAGCGGCGACAATCCCGTGCTGATCGACGGCTTCCTCAACCGCGCCACCGAGGTCGACGTGGACGCCATCTGCGACAAGGACGGCGACGTCTTCATCGCCGGCGTCATGGAGCATATCGAGGAAGCCGGCGTGCATTCCGGCGATAGCGCCTGCTCGCTGCCACCGCGCTCGCTGTCATCCCAGACAATCGCCGAGATCGAACGTCAGACCATCGCCATGGCCAAGGCGCTGAAGGTCCTGGGCCTGATGAACGTGCAATACGCTATCCAAGGCGAAGATATCTATGTGCTGGAAGTCAATCCGCGCGCCAGCCGCACCGTGCCCTTTGTCGCCAAGGCCATCGGCCTGCCAGTGGCGGCCATCGCCAGCCGCGTGATGGCCGGTGAAACCCTGAAGTCGATGAACCTCAAGAAACCCAATCCCAAACACATCTCGGTCAAGGAAGCGGTTCTGCCCTTTGCCCGCTTCCCCGGCGTGGACACCCTCCTAGGACCGGAAATGCGCTCCACCGGCGAAGTCATGGGCATAGACGACATTTGCGGCCGCGCCTTCGCCAAGAGCCAGATCGGCGCCGGCGTGAAGCTTCCCACCGGCGGCACGGTATTCATCTCGGTGAAGGAAGGCGACAAGGACCTGATCGAAGGGCCCGCTCGCGAATTGCTGGCGATGGGCTTCTCGCTGATCGCCACCCGCGGCACGGCCCGTACTCTAGAGGCCAAGGGCCTGCCGGTCGCGGTCATCAACAAGGTGCTGGAAGGCCGCCCCCATGTGGTGGACGCGCTGAAGAATGGCGAGATCAATCTGGTGTTCAACACCACCGATGGCGCCCAGGCCCTAGCTGACAGTTCGTCCATCCGCCGCGCCGCGCTGACCCTCAAGGTTCCCTACTACACGACCATGGCTGGGGCGGCTGCGGTCACCCAGGCTATTGGGGCCCTACGGGCAGGCTCACTTGAAGTCGCCCCCCTGCAGTCTTACTCTTCCTGATGCACAGCTGATCGTCAGAAATTTTTTATCAGCAATTTCAGTGCTTTAACAGTAAATAGCTCCGGCATCCGCTAGTGGCGGGGGCTGCGAGCGTTTTTTTGCCGACAGGAAGAGACGATGGAAAAGATTCCGATGACCGCCGCGGGCTTCAAAGGCCTGGAGGACGAGCTGAATCAGCTCAAGAATGTGGACCGCCACGCCATCATCGCAGCGATCGCCGAAGCGCGCGCGCACGGCGATTTGTCGGAGAATGCAGAATATCACGCCGCCAAGGAGAAGCAGAGCTTCATCGAAGGCCGCAGCGGCGCACGCTCCTATGAGATCGTCAAGGTTGAGTTCAAGTAACTCTCACCCTTCGACAAGCTCAGGGTGAGGATGTTTTATCGCCCTCATGCGGAGCCCGTCGAAGCATGCCGATTATAGAACGCCTGGAATGAACCGCTTGGTCCGCAAACGATAAGCGTCATATTCCGGAAATGTCTGTTCCAGCACCTGCTCCTCAAAGTGACTACGGATCCACAGCAGCACCACCACGATCGCGGCAATGATCCAGGACCAGGGCGCCGCAAACTGCAGCGCCGTGCCCAGGATGGTGATGATCTCCACCGAATAGAGCGGATGGCGGATGTAAGCATAGGGGCCGCCGGTCACCAACTTACGCGCTTCGGGCAGGATAGAAAAACTCTTGCCCAACCGCCACAGCACCAGCGCCGAGCCCAGACTGCCCACACCGATCAGCACTGCTGCCAGAAGCTGCATGGGAAGATCGAGCCGCGCCACCGGCAGCTGCAGGATGCCCACACCCATGAAGGTTCCGACCACGCCAAACACGCGCGGCCACGCGCCCCTGGAACGTCCCACCGCCCGGTCGCGCACCACCAGCAGATAGACCAGCATCAGGTCGAAGACGGCCGCCACGGTCAGGGATATGAACTGCACCCAGACATACAGGCTGGCGGTGCCGGTCGTCATCTGGCCGGCGTCATAGATCAGCACGGCGCGCAGCTGCAGCGCGCCATAGGCAAACCACAGGATCAGCGGCAGGGCGGCGATGGTGTCATAGCTCTTGGTCTTCTTGAACCGCATCAGGCGCGGATCTGGCGCAATGGGCATCAGCGACCAGACCAGCAACGCCAGCCAGCCAGGCCAAAAGGTGATGAGCGATGCTACCTTGAGCAGCGACGGAAGATTGTGCGGATCGAACACCAGCAGGGCAGAAAACAGCTTGCTGGCGATCAGCGCCTGGATTAGCGAAACTAACAGGTTCAGCACCAGGATCAGAACGAAGCGGCGATGGGCGCGGGCCAGGGCAATCACCGACGGCAACAGATACAGGAACAGGATCGCCGCCCCCATCAGCAGGGCCCCACCCCTAGCCTGGCCGGTCAAAATCTGTTGCAGCATGGGTCCCCCAGAAAAAACGCCTAGGTCTTGTTGGGCCGTCGGGCCAGAACCGCGACCAGTTCGGCGACCTCGGTGAATGTCCCATCCGGCGACAATTCCCGCAAGGCCGCCGCCAAGCGCGTTTCGAATGCCTGTTGCTGCACGCCCAGACGCTGCGGCGAACAGCTGGACATAGACAAGGCGCGACCCACGATCTCCTCCACCGTCAGGTCTTTGCGGATCGTCACCGACAATCCGTCCAACTGCGTGAAGGCGGAGGCAAACAAAAAAGGTTCATAGCGACGATGCCCGCCTTTTCGCTCCACGACGTACGGCGCTGAGGCACGGCCGAACTTGTCCTGCACATCGCGCAGGATCTTGAACCAGCCATTCTCCTCCACCGGCGGGTGGGCGTCATGGAACAACGCCACCCCGCCGTCGGGGGGCACGATACGGTCCAGCATGGATAGGGTCGCAGCGCGGTCCATCCAGTGAAAGCTGCGCCCCATCGCCACCAGCGCGAACGGTCCCATGCCGGGCCCCAGGTCGTACGAGCTGCCCTGCACGATATTCAGCATCACGCCGGCAGCATCTGCCGCGGCCCTGGTGGCTGCCAGCATGTCCGGTTCAGGGTCCATCGCGGTGACGGCCATGCCCAATTTGGCGAAACCGACCGCCAGCATACCGGTGCCGCAGCCAAGATCCAGCACCGCATCTCCGGCCTTCAAATCGAACAGATGCGCCACCCGCGCCAGCAGCCGGTCGGGGAAGCCGAGCCGGTAGCGCTCGTAAAACGCTGTCGTTCCGGCGAAACCGCGCGGATCGAAGGGAATATCTGTCATTTCTTTGGACGCTCCGGCCCCCGCCTATGCTCCGGGAACCTTTTGGACTTTGCTTTGTTCATCATAGGCTTATACTGCCCACGCCTTATTTTGAACGGTCTCAATGGCGAATATCGCGCTCGTCGACGATGACAAGAACATCCTGACCTCCGTCAGCATGCTGCTGGAGCAGGAAGGCTATCATGTCCGTACCTTTTCCGATCCCGCCGCCGCGCTGACCGCGCTGGCGCCTGCCCCGCCCCATCTGGCCATCCTGGACATCAAGATGCCGCGCATGAACGGGCTGGAGCTGCTGCGCAGACTCAAGCAGGGCTCACCCGAACTTCCCGTCATCTTCCTCACCAGCAAAGACGAAGAGATCGACGAGCTGATGGGACTCAATGCCGGCGCCGACGATTATATCCGCAAGCCCTTCTCCCAGCGCCTGCTAATGGAGCGCGTGCGCGCCGTGTTGCGCAGAGCAGAAGGAAAACACACGCCGGTGGCCGCCGGCGCCGAGCCGCCCAAGAACGAAACGCTGGTGCGCGGCAAGCTGGCGCTGGACCCCCAGCGCCATGAATGCACCTGGGGCGGCAAGCGGGTGCGCCTAACCGTCACCGAATTTCTGATCCTGCAGGCGCTGGCGCAGCGTCCTGGCTTTGTCAAAAGCCGCGACAGCCTGATGGACGCGGCCTATGACGACCAGGTCTATGTCGATGACCGCACCATCGACAGCCACATCAAGCGGCTGCGCAAGAAGTTCAAGGTGGTGGCCGATGACTTCGACGCCATCGAGACGCTGTACGGCGTCGGTTACCGCTATCGCGAATAGTGCCGCACTTTTCCGCCCTCACCTGGCGCATCCTCGCCTTCAATGCGCTGGCGCTGATCGTGCTGACGGCCGGCGTTATCCTGGTGCAGGCCAGCGGGCGGGGACTGATCGAGGAACGGCTCACCTCCATCCACGAACAGGCCAATATCGTGGCCGGCACCCTAGCCGAATATGCCACCGAGCCTGAAACCCACACCATGAAGATCGCCGAAGCCGAGCCGTTGCTGCGCCAGCTGATCGCACCGACGCGCCTGCGCGGGCGGCTCTATCTGTCCGGCGGACATCTGGCGATCGACACCCGCGACCTGCTCGCCCGCAATGTGGTGCAGACCGGCGAATTGCCGGCGCTGGACACGGCCAGCCAGGTCAAGACCTGGTTCAAGCGGCTGTATGACGGGATCATGGGCGTGCGCCCCTTTGCGCGGCGGCAGCCCTATTCGGAGGGCGGCGAAGACGGGCACATCTACAGCGAAGTGGACATCGCCCTGACCGGCGTCACCGGCTCGGCGCAGCGGGTGGATGATCGCAACCGCCTAGTGCTGTCGGTGGCGGTACCGATCCAGCGCTTCACAGCCATCTATGGCGTGCTGTTCCTGTCCACCGAGGGCGGCGACATCGACGATATATTGCGCCAGGAGCGCGCTACCCTGATCGAAGTGTTCATCGTGGCGCTGCTGGTGATGCTGCTTTCATCCCTGTATCTGGCGGGCACCATCGCCGAACCGGTGAAACGGCTGGCGGCGGCGGCGGACCGGGTTCGCTTCGGCCTGGGCGGACGCAGCGACATTCCAAATTTTCCCGAACGTACCGACGAGATCGGCGACCTTGCCAACAGTCTGCGTTCCATGACCGGCGGGTTGTACGACCGCATCGACGCCATCGAAAGCTTCGCTGCCGACGTGGCGCATGAACTGAAGAACCCCCTCACCTCGCTGGCCAGCGCGGTGGAAATGTTCTCCCGCACCAAGGACGAGGAAAGTCGCGCCCAGCTGCTGGACATCGTGCGCGGCGACATCAAGCGCATCGACCGTCTGATCACCGACATTTCCGATGCCTCGCGGCTGGACGCCGAATTGTCGCGGGAGATCAAGGAGCCGGTAGCGCTATCCCGGCTACTGTCCACCATAATCGAGATCTACCGCATGGCCGACAGCGGCGTGGACTTCGAACTCCACGACCAGTTGCCGCAAGGCGCTATCGTGCTGGGCAAGGATGAACGGCTGGGCCAGGTGTTTCGCAATCTGATCGACAATGCCGCCTCCTTCAGCCCGCCGGGCGGCAAGGTGATCGTTACGGCGGTGCGCAACGACATTGTGGCACGCATCACGGTGGAGGATGAAGGCACCGGCATTCCGCCCGACAATCTGAAATCCATCTTCGAGCGCTTTTATACCGAGCGGCCGGGGGAGAATTTCGGCAGGAATTCAGGCCTGGGCCTTTCCATCGCCCGCCAGATCATCGACGGCGCCGGCGGGCGGATCTATGCTGAGAACCGCAGCCCCGCCAATACCCAAGGCATGGGCGCGCGGCTGATCGTGGAACTTCCGCTGGCGCAGCAACATGTCTGATACCGAAAAGAATATTCACGCCAGCTGCGTCGCCATCGGCGCCAAAGGCGTGTTGCTGCTGGGACCGAGCGGGGCGGGTAAATCCAACCTGGGCATCGTTCAGATGCCCCCGCGCGCGCGGGTCAGGATTGCGCTAGTGGTGAAGCTGGGCAAAGAAGAGATGCGCCTGCCCGTTCATCGGCACTGGAAAGCGCCGCTCAAGAGCACTTTGGTGCCCCAGATCGCGCTGGAAGCTCGTTTCTCCTCCAGCCCGGCCAAAATACGCGCCGCACTCAGGGCTTTTGCGCAGGGCTTGTTTAGCGACACTTTTATCACCAAATAACCCTTCCAACCGTGGGCGTTTTTGTTACTGTCCCGCCGCTCGAAGGATCCTGCATGATTGGCATTGTTCTTGTTACCCATGGCCGCCTGGCCCAGGAATTCATTTCCGCGATGTAACATATGGTGGGGCCGCAAAGCCATCTGCGCGCCGTCTGCATCGGACCCGAAGACGATATCGAGCGCCGCCAGCGCGAAATCGCGGCGGCTGCCAAATCGGTTGACTTGGGCAATGGCGTGATCGTCGCCACCGACATGTTCGGCGGCACGCCCTGCAACCTGGCGCTGACCTTGCTGGAACGCGGCAAGATCGAGGTGCTGGCCGGGGTCAACCTACCAAGCCTGATCAAGCTGATCGACATCCGCAACAAGGTGCCGCTGGAGCAGGCCGTGAAGGACGCTATCGAGGCGGGACGCAAATACATGCGGGCCGGAAGCGCCGACCTGGGATGACCGCGCTTCACGCCAGCGCCAAGATCCTGAACAAGCGCGGGCTGCACGCCCGTGCCAGCGCCAAGATCGTAGAAGCCTCGGCGCGGTTCCAGTCCGAGATTCACATCATCAAGGACGGCCAG
>JAPLPI010000063.1:7628-8399 GCA_026400305.1 Alphaproteobacteria bacterium
GACGGCCAGGCCGTTAATGGCCGCTCCATCATGGGATTGATGATGCTGGCGGCCTCCATCGGCTCCACAGTGATGGTCACGGCCGAAGGCCCGGATGCTCAAGAAGCATTGACGGCGATGCTGGCCCTTATCGAAGCTAAGTTCGGCGAAGAGTGACCTCTGGAATAGCCGCTCTCGTGCTGTTCGCGGCGCTGCTGCATGCATCCTGGAACGCGATGCTGAAAGGCGGCCGCGACGGCTTCTGGGGCATGACGGTGATGGGCATCGCCACATCGCTGGCCTGCGCCGCCGCGCTGCCATTCCTGCCCGTGCCCGCCCGCGCCAGCTGGCCCTATATCGCAGGCTCGGCGCTGCTGCATGTCGGCTACAACGCTTTTCTGGTTCGCGCCTATCGCCGCGGCGATTTCGGCAGCGCCTACCCCATCGCGCGCGGTTCCTCGCCGCTTCTGGTGACATTGGGTGCTGCGCTGGTTGCGCAGGAAGTCCCCACACTGACCGGAATGGCGGGAATCGTGCTGGTCAGCATCGGTATCATCTCGCTGGCGTTCCGGAGCTGCCAATTGCCGGAGACCGGTATCTTCTACGCGCTGGGCACCGGCTTCTTCATCGCCGCCTATAGCGTGACCGACGGCATCGGCGGGCGGCTTTCGGGAAGCGCTGCGTCCTATACCTTGTGGATGTGCGTGATATGGGGCGCCACCGCCCTGCCGCTCTACAAATTTCGGCGGCCGGGCGCCGCGCTGTGGCAGGGCACACGCGCCACAGGCCTGG